>JAFNWA010000184.1 GCA_017383665.1 Bacteroidaceae bacterium
GAACAGTTATTTAAGAACAGAATGGGGGCTCAACAGCCTGTAGAGCCCGTGGCGAGTAACAGTGTGACCGATATGGTCGCAACCGCCAATGCCGTGGCTGTGCCCGGAGAACAGGCGCCGTTGGAGAGTTTCAATGAGAGGCTAAAGGGATTCTTCGGTAGTGATTTCAATGTCAATGAAAAACTGTCGCAGGATTTGCTTTTGCGTTATCTCGAGGTTAACCGTGAACAGAATGAGCGTCTTGTGTCTATGCTTGAGCGCGACCCTCGTTTGGCGCAGATGCTTGTAGATGTTGTTGATGGGAAAAGGAATGCACACAGTGCTGTCGCGCGTTACTTTGGCCGTGGATTTGTAAATGTGGATGAGAACAGCCCTGAATTTGAGGAGATGATGCTTGCCGATGAGGAGAGGATGAATGAGATGATGCGTTTGGCAAATGACCGTCGTGAGTATGAGACTAATCTTGAACAGAGCATGCCGGTGATAGAGGCTTTCTGTTCGGAAAGAGGGTATGACCCTTCTGACTTCATGGACAGTGTTTGGGAGAAACTTGTATTTCCCATTATGGCAGGAAGATACACCGATGATGTGTGTACGGCTCTTGACCATGCCATTACCTATGACCAGGACATTGAGGATGCCTTTGCTGCCGGTGATGTGAAAGGCCGTAACGCAAATATCCAGCGCATGAAAGAGGACTTTGGTGATGGACTGCCAAAGGGAATGAGCAGCGTGGCTCCCGATGTACAACGCAAGCGCCCACGCAACTCGTTGATTGAGAAGGCGCTGAATGCATAATTGATTTTTACTTAATTATTAACAATAAACAATTTAATTTATGAAAAAAGTATTTGATTTCTTGAGAGAGAATCCTCTCTTTGTGATTGTAGCTTTGGTGTCTGTCATTCTCTGTGCGTTTGACAATGCCGAGGCAGGAATGGCTCTTGCCACAGTGTCGGTGGTGCCGGCCGGCACTCCAAAGGCATCCAAAGGTATCGGTGGTCTTGATTCACATGGTGCAGGTGAGGCAACGACTGTTTCCAATGCAAGTGAGCTGGGTGGTGACCTGATTGATGCTGATGTTGACAATCAGATTGTGGGTATTGCAAGTGATGAGAGTGTCATTGATACCATCAAGCGCAAGATTCGCCGTCAGGTGCGTGTGAACTCTTTTGAGGTTGATCACTATCTCATTGACGACAAGCGTTCAAAGGCATATACCAACACTGTATATGAGGGTATTGGGGCAACTCGTGCCGAGATTCCTTTTTCTACAACAGGGGAGAGAAAGATTTTCCAGGAGTATTACACTGCAATATGTAAAGGTGTGAACGGTTATGACCCTACAGGACAGATTGAACTCCCTGGTGTTGACCTTATGCTCTTCTTCGTGGGCAAGAACAGTACATCCGAGGCTCCAATTGCTATGGCTGTGAACGGACCTAAGACTAATCCGAGCGATGATTATTGTTCTGTTCCCACCATCCCTGCCGGAACAGAGATTATCCTGCTTTCTTCGGCTGCGTATGAGACACAGAAGTTCATTGCACCATCTACAATTGTTCCTGTACCGGAGCGCATGTACTTGCAGAAGCAGCTTTGTAACAGCATCGTAAGTGACTATTTTGCTGCGCAGAAGAAACGAATTCAGTTCAGCGAGTCGCAGATTGCCGAGGCAGTGCTCCGTCAGTTCCGTCTTGAGAGTTGCCGTACAGCGTGGGTGGGACAGCCCGGTAAGTTCAAGGTTCAGGCAATGGACAATGCGATGGGCTATCAGTGGGACTACTTCTCAAAGGGTATCCGTTGGCAGTTCAAACGCCAATATGATCTCTCATCAAAGATTACATTCGCTGATCTTTTGAACCTTTCAATGGTGAAATTTACAGGATTTAACTGTACGAAGAGAGCTATATGGTTGTTGGGTAAGCAGTTGCTCAATGATATTCAGAAAATAGACCTTACACTGCACAAGAATATCAGCGTGACAGGCGACAAGGTGTTCGGTATCGAGTGTACCAAGATTCATACCGTATTCGGTGATATTGACCTCATTCATGACCCTACACTCGATGCTCTTGGCTATGCTCATTGCGGTGGCTTGATTGACGAGAACGGTCTTGTCCGCTACTACATGAAGAATGAGGATGCCAAAACTGAGAATGTCGATGGCGAGGAGGCAAAACGAGAGGTTGTGATGACCATTGACTGTCTCTGTCTCAAGGGCTATTCACACATTTGGGTGAATGGTTCGGCAAACGAGAGCGACATCCCCGGCGCATCGCGTGTGGTGAGCGCCGACTCTTTGCCCGAAGAACCTAATCTCAATGATGTGGTTATCCTCTCGGCCGATGTCGTGAAGGGTGAGAAGGTGTGGTTCTCTGCCGGTACTGTAGTTACATACAATGGTACTACTTGGGTTGAATATACAGGTGAGATTTTGGTGTGATTAATAATGTGAGTGAATAAAAGGCAAATTTCTGTGTTATGCTTGTCTTCAAAATCCTCATTTACACTTAGTAAATTAACCCACAAATGTGGCTTTTCCTCCTCGCTGCTCGGCATAGAATGCAGACTCTCTCTGCTCTCGCGTGCAGCGTCGGTTGCGGTTTTAAAGCCTGCGCAAGCCTTGAACTTTGCATTTTATTCACTCCCTTTCAATGAGGGTGAACTTTTAGTCACCCTCTAACTAAAACAAATATAACAGATATGAGAAAGCGTATTACATATGAGATACATGGGCAGATTGAGAGAAACTGCTACTTTAGAATTGGCAAGGCGTTGGTGCGAATAGAGTTCACTGGCGGTGCTATAAACTCCACCGGTGTATATCCGGCGCAATATACTACCGACAATGCTCTCTTCCAGAGAGCCATTGAAAACAGTGATGCCTTCCGGTGTGGTGAGATAAAACATGGCAAGATAGAGGAACTGGATGAGGGTAAGAGTGATGTGCCTGTTGCTGCGCCTGAGTGCGATGTTACAGTTGTGACAGATGTTACAAATATGCAACAGGCGCGTGCATGTCTCATGGCAGAACCTTATAACTGTTCTCTGTCACAGTTGCAGAACAAGGCTGCAATAAAGAGTGTGGCAAAGGCCAATTCTGTCTCATTCCCCAATTGGTTATGATAGATTGTAAAGAACTTGTGAGAAGAGTGAGGGTGTTGATCAACGAGACTGCTGATGACGAGGAGGTCTCTCTGCTGTCGGCAGATACGAGGTCGCTCGACAAGACCATTCTTGAAATGTTGCCACAGGCTGTCGCTTTCATACAGCACAATAAAGGGATTGGGGCCGGATGTGTCAACTTGAAGAGTGTGAAGAATTTGAGCATAAGCCATTTCTTCGGTGGTGGGCTAATGATCCTCCCTGAGGACTTTGAGTTACTCGTGTCGCTAAAACTTGAGAGATGGAAATCTCCTGTTCAAACAATTCATGCGATAGATTCGCGCGAAGCGGCTTGGCAACAGAATGAGTTCACCGTTGCCGGTTGTTGCAAGCCCGTGTGTGTGGAGTCTTTTACTCCGGGAGGTGTCAGGTGCGCGCTTCTGTATCCCTTTGCAAGTGATGACTCTTCAACTCCTGAGCTTTTTATTTACGAGGCTCGTTTTAATGCTTCCGAAGGGTTGGAAAGCCGGGGCGATTCAATAGTAGATTCCGTTGTGTACATGTGTGCTTCATTGGTATATACAATGTTTGAGCGTCACGATTGTGCGAATTCCATGCTTGCTCTTGCACTTGCCGCTTGTGGCGGTAAATCATTTAAGAAATAAGGAAAGGGACTATGGAGGACTTGAAGATTGTAACAGCTTCGCTCATTGCCAATGTGGTGGGGTTGCTGTTCCCTATTTGGAATGATATATTCGGACTGGTCCTTCTTTTTACTGCCAATTTTGTTGTTGGCCTGCTTGCCGATGTATGCAACCATCGTGAATGGAGTTTCAGAAAGGCTTTTTGTTTCTTTCGTGACGCCGGAATGTATTTTGCGATGGTTGCCTGCATCTATCTTCTGGGCTACTTCAAGGGCGAAGAGAGGGCTGCAGTGCATTGTGTCTCATTTATGATATATGTAGCCATATATTTCTATGGAACAAATATCCTGCGCAATGCGCGTCTGATAACGAACGAAAGGAGCACTCTCTACAGTGTGCTCGATTTTCTGTATTACATTTTTAGCTTGAAGATTCTTGAGCGCAGCAAGTGCCTGAAGGATTATATCGATTATGGAAAGAATAAAAAAGATTTTGCTTAGCCTGTTGTTGCTTGCCTTCATGGGCTGTAGCACGGTGAAAAGAGCCGGCGACACAATCCTGTTGTCGAGTGATAATCGTGTTGAACGCATTATGGTAGATAGTGTGATTGTCCGGGATAGTGTCTTTGTCAAGGAAAAGGGTGACACGGTTTTTTATACAAAGTACCGAACTTTCTACAAGGAGTTGTTGAGAGTTGACTCCATTGTGCGTCGTGACACTGTCTTTTGCGATAGGGAGGTCTATGTTGAACGGAGTGCGGCAACTCATTCTCCATTGAAGTGCGTTGTGATATTGTTGCTCTGCTCTCTATTTCTCTTGCTGTTGTGGCGTACCGGACTGTTGTCTGCTCTTTGGAACTTAATCTTGAAATTGTGTAAATTATGCATAAAAGTTTTTCATTTAAAGGGATAAACCGCAGTAACGATATACTTTTTGCCCAGGATGGCGAGTGTCTTGATGTGGTTAATCTGAGAATGTCGAACGGCTGTCTGTGTCCAATGCCACAACCCGTTCCAACAGCGGTTTTGTCTGATGTCTATTCTGCTGTTTACCGGCATGAAATGGCCGATTGCTATTTGGCAATAACGGCCGATGACAAGCAGACCTTGCACTTTTTCGATTCCGGGTGGAAACAAATGGAATCGGACGGGGATGTTTTGGAGTTTTCGGCATTGCGTGGAGTGCACAGGGTGGAGTTTGTCGGGAATGTGGTTGCTTGTCTCACATCATGCGGTATATTTTATCTGTTGTATGAAATGGGTAGTTACCGCATGCTTGGAGAACGCCCATCAATCCCCGAGGTTTCTATCACTCTGACTACAAAGGTTGAAAACAAGGTGACAGAAAACAGTTATAATGTGGTAACAGACACTGACGATATCGAGAGTACATGGAGTTACAACGAGAAGGGGTATATTGACGAGTGTATCTCTTTGCTGAACAAGAGCGGTTATTATGTTGACCGCACTCTGTTCCGAGTGGCATTGAGGTTGTATGACGGCAGTTATATCAATTGCTCAAATATTATTTATGTCAGTGGTGAGGGTGTTGATGATGGCTTAGGGCGAGATGCATACAATCTCGTTTCCGAGGCAATCAGTACCGACTCTTTTTCAAGATTCAGAGTCTCTGCTCGTGGTTTCAAGGTCGATTTTTCCTTTGATACTGCAACACTTGCCGGTTGGCGCAATATTGTGGTTGGGATTGATCTCTTTTCCACGGCTTCAATAATGGGAAAAAAGGTCGCTATTCTCGGCCGCACAAGTAAATTCGAGAGATATACTGAAAAAACTCCAGATGAGTTGTGGAATGATGTCTCTGCTGCCACTCTCTATTATAAAGTTGCGGAATTTGATTTCGACGGCAAGAAGATTCATGGCGTTACAGACCTTTCACCTGCAAATCTTGCTTTGCAAGAGGGGTTTGATGCCTCAGTGTCGTTGTCAAGCATTGATGCCCGTACTGCTTTTGTTTACAATGGCAGATTGCACATTGGGGCGCTACGCGAATATTTTTATTCCGGGTATGACGCATCGGCTTTTCTGCCGGTAGGGAGTAGCCCAAGTCGTGTTGAAAGGATGGTGGTGCACACAAAAATAAGAACCACTAACGGTGAATTTGTTGTCCAGAGAGGATATATTGAACCCACCCTGGGGCATAATGGCCATAACTATGAATTGCCGCCTCTGCTTTCGTACCCCGATTCCCGTGCTTGCGAGATGACAATCTTCTTACGCACTGATGGAGTGGTTTATAAAAAGGTTTTCCCATTACAGGCTCACAACTTCCTGAACTTGGCTTTTTATCTGCATAAATGGTACTCACCATATACAGTAACCCAACGGTCGCAGTTTGCCAATGGTGGCAGTGCCGTGAACGCACCGGTTGCAGATGTCTTGCGTATGTTCGGCAATGAGTTGGGAGAGCATGTGGTAACATTCGACACTTCAAGACAGTGTTGGACTTACAAAGGAAACAGTTTCCCTCCTGAACAATACAAATCTCTGCGTACATTTGCTGTGCCACGCAATGTTGTCAATGGTGATGCTATAATCTTTACCATTGAACTGCAGATTGGTGACCGGTC
>JAFNWA010000185.1 GCA_017383665.1 Bacteroidaceae bacterium
CCAGAGCCCAACAGGAGGCGATTTAATGGCTCTCAAAGCATAATAACGACACGGTAAAAACAGAATCTATAATGAACCGTTTTGTGGATGTCATATTGCCACTGCCATTGCCTGGAACCTTTACATACAGCATTCCGCAGGATTTCATGGGAAGAGTACTCCCCGGATGCCGTGTAACCGTTCCGCTTGGCAACAAAAAGAGCTATAAGGCACTAGTGGCAAGTGTACACGACAACGAGCCCGAAGGATATGTTGTGAAACCATTGCAAGAGGTTCTCGACGAAACTCCGATTGTACTCGAAAGCCAGATAAAACTTTGGGACTGGATTTCAAAGTATTACCTATGTTCAATGGGCGAGATATACAAGGCTGCCATTCCACAGGGTCTAAAGGGCGAGTTCAAGCCGCGCACCGAACAACGGGTGCGTCTCACTGCAGAATACAGCAATGAAAAGTGGTTGAACCTGCTGATGCAGACACTCGGCAGAGCACCACGCCAGAAAAGACTGCTAACGACCTACCTGCAGCAGGCCGTCCCATTTGGCAATAGTCCAAAAGAGATTGCAAAGCACCGCCTCATTGAACTTGCACAGGTGCAACCACCTATATACAAGCAATTACAGGAAAAAGGTGTCTTTGAGACATACGAAGTAGAAATAGGGCGCCTGGGGCGCAATGAGGCACCCTGTCAGCCTGTGAACACACTGAACCAGGCGCAACAGAAGGCTTTCGATGAAATCAAGGAATCCTTTACAAGAAAGAATGTGACACTGCTGCATGGAGTTACATCGGCCGGAAAAACTGAGGTATATATCCATCTCATCAGCGAGGCAATAGAACGCGGTGAACAGGTGTTGTACATGCTGCCCGAAATTGCACTCACCAAGCAGATTATCGAACGATTGCGCCGAGTATTCGGTGACCGCATAGGACTATACCACTCGAAGTTTACCGATGCCGAAAGGGTTGAGATTTGGAAAAAGCAGCTCAGCGATACTCCATACGACATTATCCTTGGAGTCCGTTCATCAGTGTTCCTGCCTTTCCAAAGGCTAGGACTTGTAGTTGTTGACGAGGAGCACGAGAACAGTTACAAGCAACAGGAACCTGCACCTCGCTATAATGCACGAAACGCATCAATAGTGCTTGCTTCGTTCTTTGATGCAAGGACATTGCTTGGCACAGCAACCCCTTCAATAGAGAGCTATTACAATGCAACAACAGGCAAATATGCCCTTGTGAGCCTCACCACACGCCACCGTCAACTGCAACTACCGCACATTGAGGTGATTGACATGCAGGAGTACCAGCGCAAGAAACTGACGGTAGGTCCCTTTTCTGACCCACTTGTGGAGGCTATGAGCCAGGCATTGAAGGACAAGAAGCAGATAATACTGTTCCAGAACCGCCGTGGCTACTCGCCACAGATTGAATGTCGCACCTGCGGTTGGGTTCCACATTGCAAACACTGCGATGTCAGCCTCACCCTGCACAAGAATGCCAACAAACTCGTATGTCACTATTGTGGATATACCATACCGGCACCGGTACATTGCCCCAACTGCGAAGGACGCAACTTCTCTACCTTGGGATATGGCACGGAGAAGATTGAAGACGACTTGCAGAACCTATTCCCCAATGCACGCATAAAGCGCATGGATCTTGACACCACACGCACACGCACAGCATACGAAAAGATAATCAGTGACTTTCAGGAGGGCAAGACCGACATTCTCATTGGAACACAAATGGTTTCTAAAGGATTGGACTTTGACAATGTGGATGTAGTGGGCATTGTCAACGCCGACACACTGCTGAACTACCCCGATTTCAGAGCGACTGAAAGGGCTTTCCAGCTCATGTCACAGGTTGCAGGACGCGCCGGGCGCAAGAACGGACAAGGCAAAGTGTTTCTGCAAACCAAAATGACAGACGCTCCCGTTATACCGCAGATTGTAAAAAATGACTATACCTCGTTCTACGACGGGCAGCTACAGGAGCGTCTTTTGTTCCATTATCCTCCTTTTTATCGGCTTGTTTACATATATATGAAACACCGCGATGTGCGCGTGATTGAGGAGTTCTCGGAACTGCTTGGCAAGCACATGCGCGAAATATTCGATAACCGCATACTTGGCCCCGACCTGCCACCGGTGGCAAAAGTAAAGCAGTTGTACATCAGAAAAATAGTATTGAAAGTGGAGAACTCTATCTCGCAATACAAGATAAACTAGGTATTGAAGAATATACAGCAGGCCTATTGTGAGCTGCCACGATATCGTTCAATAGTGATGTATTACGACATAGACCCACTGTAACTACAGGAAATACATACAAATAAATCTTAACGAAAGTTCAATTTGTCTGTTATTATTTTGCCCTCTGCTATTTATTAGGTAAATTTGCACGATTTACGAGCTTGTAAAACAAGCTCGTTACACAATGGTTGCAAATAATAATAAAACGAAATAATGAAACAGTACAAAATCTGGAACAACGCCCTTGGCTGGTTCACATTCATTGTTGCGGCATTGACATATTGCCTCACTGTTGAACCTACAGCAAGTTTTTGGGATTGCCCCGAGTTCATCCTCTCTGGAAACAAGCTGGAGGTAGGTCACCCTCCCGGCGCACCATTCTTCATGCTTACCGCAAACTTTTTCTCAATGTTTGCAGAACCAGAGAATGTGGCATATATGGTGAATATAATGTCTGCATTGCTCAGCGCCGGTGGCATCCTATTCCTTTTCTGGAGCATAACACACCTTACACGCAAGCTCATCGTTGGCAAAAGTCAAGAGATTACAAAGAGCCAGATGATAACCATTTTTGCATCTGGTCTTGTAGGTGCATTGGCATACACATGGAGTGACACATACTGGTTCAGTGCTATTGAAGGCGAGGTTTATGGTTACTCTTCACTTTTTACAGCTGTCGTATTCTGGCTCATACTCAAGTGGGAGGACAATGCAGACGACCCACGCAGTGACAGATGGCTGATACTGATTGCATACCTTGTGGGTCTCTCAATTGGTGTACACTTGCTTAACCTGCTATGTATCCCGGCAATTGTCTTGGTTGTCTATTACAAGAAATACCCGAATGCCAATTGGGGTGGCTCAATGCTTGCATTGGTCGTATCGGCACTCATTGTGATGGCTGTACTGTACGGTGTCGTACCCGGTGTGGTAAAAGTTGGCGGTTGGTTTGAACTTCTGTTCGTAAATGTTTTCGGACTACCATTCAACACCGGACTATATGTGTATATCATCCTGCTTTTTGCAACAATCATTGGCGGAATATACCTTACGGAAAAAAGCGACAACCAAGTTTATATTGCTGCAACATTCACGCTTGCCATTGCGCTGTTAGGCATCCCATTCTATGGGAATGACATTGTTGTCAGCATTCTGCTTGGACTCATTGTTCTGTCTGCAATATTTGTCCTCTGTGTAAAAGGCAAAACCACATATAACAAGACTGTTGTGTCGGTCAAGTATTTGGTGAGCAGAAGATTCCTGAACACGACATTCCTGAGCCTGTTGCTCATAATGATCGGTTACTCTTCATACACACTCATTGTAATACGCTCATCGGCAAATACCCCAATGGATCAGAACTCTCCCGAGGATATATTCACTTTGGGTTCATATCTAAACCGTGAGCAGTACGGCACACGCCCACTTTTCTACGGCGAATGTTTTGATGCGGAGGTAGAAAGAGACCAGGATGGAAATGCGGTCTTTGAAAAGACAAGCCCCATATACATGCGGGTTGAAAAGAAGAATCCAAACGATCCGGACAGATATGAGATAATTGACCATAACAAGGAGTATAAATATGTTCAAAACATGTTCTTCCCACGCATGTACAGCAACGACCATGCGGCTGAATATGAAAAATGGATAGGACATGCGATAAAGAATACAGAGATAGCCAAATACCCCGAAGCAAGAAGCCAGGGCAACAACGGCAAAATGCAAAAACTGCCACGAATCAAGGTGCCCACACAGTGGGACAATCTCTGTTTCTTCATGAACTACCAGGTAAACCACATGTACTGGAGATATTTCCTTTGGAACTTTGTGGGTCGCCAAAATGACATACAGAACAGCAATGGAGAGAAGGAATATGGCAACTGGATATGCGGTATTCCGGCCATTGACAACGCACGACTTGGCAATCAGGATCTGCTACCTACCTCTGTGAAAGAGAACAAAGGACACAATGTGTTTTTTGCTCTACCACTTATTCTGGGTATAATTGGTATTGTTTGGCAATTGGCCAACGGACGCAAAGGCAAACAACAGTTCAGCGTGGTCATGCTGCTGTTCTTCATGACAGGTCTCGCCATAGTGCTTTACCTTAACCAGACTCCGTTGCAACCCCGCGAACGCGACTACGCATACGCCGGCTCGTTCTATGCATTTGCAATCTGGATTGGTATGGGCGTTGCCGGTATAGCACAGTTCGTCAACAGGTTGATCAAGAAAAAGGTTGAAGAGAGTGAAAAGAACAAGATTATAACAAACGGGGTTATTGCAGCAATATGCCTGCTTGTTCCATTGCAGATGGTATCGCAGACATGGGACGACCATGACCGTAGCGGACGCTATGCATGCCGTGACTTTGGCCAGAACTACTTGAACACACTACCCGAAGAGGGCGCTCCAATCATCTTTACATGTGGAGACAATGACACTTTCCCACTTTGGTATAACCAGGAGGTTGAGGGTGAGCGCACAGATGCACGAGTTTGCAACCTGTCGTACCTGCAGACAGACTGGTATATAGACCAGATGAAACGACCTGCATACGATTCTCCAAGCCTACCAATTACTTGGGATAGAATCAACTATGCAGGTAATACCAACATCTTTGTTTATATATTCCCAATGGAGGATTTCATAATTGGATACCGCAATGCATTCCCCGATCGATTCCAGAAAGCATTTGGCAACGGCAATCCATTCGAAATGAACAAGATTACAAAGCATTGGATACTCGAAGCGAATGCCACCGACAAGTCCGAAGCCAGAAAAGTTATTGATGACATCATTACACGATACGAGAAGGCTATAAATGAGGGACGCCCGGCAAAGAGCCGCATTGAACTTCCAAGAAACATCATCCCTTGCGAAAAACTTTACATTCCAATAGACTCGGCAGCTGTAGTGCGTTCGGGAATGATGATACCTGATGCATACAGAAACAATATGCCACAATACATGACTATTGACATAAGCGATAGAAGCGTACTCTACCGCCACGATCTCATAATGTTCGACATGCTTGCAAATGCAAATTGGGAACGCCCACTTTACATGTCAATGACTGTAGGCGAAAGGAACTATCCGGCTGTACTTACAAAGTTCTTTGTTCACGAGGGCTTGGCATATCGTATAACACCATTCAATTGGAACGAACTTGGTCACAGCACACCTCCTGTTGATGTTGACAAATTCTACACCAATGTCATGGAACGATTCAAATGGGGTGGAGTGAAAGACAACAAGGATTATTATGCCGATGAGACCGTAAGAAGAATGATATCGACACACCGCAACCTTATCTCACTACTGGCAACAGAGATGATAAATGGCGAACAGTCAGACAAAAGAATTATCGCATTGCTTGAGAAGGTGTACAACGAGTTCCCAAGAGATGTTATACCATATGACGCTTTAAGGGACAACACAATGGCTCTTGCCGGTGTGTACAACATCATATATCAGATGCAGTGTGAATACAAGAATGAAAATTCAGATAAGTACCTTGGAGATGATACATTGAAACTACTCAAGAGCAGAATCAATGAAATTTCAAATATTGTATTGAGAGATGAATATGAACATTTGAGATGGTATTCTACCCTTGATGAAAAAGAGCATAATGACATTTTGATTTATCATCATCTCTCCCTACTTAAAGAGGCTTGGACTCTATTGGACAACAAGCTCAAAATACAGGCAACACAAGAAATTGTAAAAGTTATTACAGACCTGTTGGAGATTGAGATTGATTATCTCGAAAAGACAAGAGGCAAGAATGAAGAGGGTATAAAGAATGAGCTTGTGAGCAATATTTATCATCTGATCATGGAGTTTGAACTAACAGAAAATGAGCAGAAAAGAATAAAGAGCTTATTCGACAGATATGTAAACAGCGCCCAAAAAAGACACTGAAGCAATGTTCATTGAACAAGTACCAGAATTTATCCGAGACCTATTCCCCAAGGCTTTATGGAGGATGGATCCAAACGAAAAGGCAGTTTACCTTACCTTTGACGATGGTCCAATACCCGTCATTACCCCTTGGGTTGTAGATCTATTGGGACGCAATAACATCAAGGCTACATTCTTCATGGTTGGCGACAATGTGCATAAGTTCCCACAAGAGTACATGCAAGTTGTAGAGGCCGGGCATAGAGTTGGAAACCACACTTTCAACCACCTGAAAGGCTTGTTTACGAGCAAAAAGGAATATATTGAAAATGTTGACCAGGCTGATGCCTTTATACATAGCAACCTGTTCCGCCCGCCACATGGGCTGTTGCGTCGCAGCCAATACAAGGAACTGAGCAAACGCTACCAGTTTGTCATGTGGGACCTTGTTACTCGCGACTACAGTTTCCGATTGTATGGCGAGGATGTTCTTGCAAATGTCAAGAAGTTTGTACGCAACGGTTCCATTATAACATTTCATGACTCGATGCGTTCTGAAAGCAATCTCAAATATGCCCTTCCGCGTGCCATTGATTGGTTGCTTGAGCAAGGTTATGAGTTTAAGGTTTTTAAATAACGATAATGACAAGAGATGAACTGACCACATACATCAAAGCCGAAGCCTTGCGCCTCGGCTTTGATGTATGTGGCATAGCAAAAGCCGGAGTTGTAGTACCCCAATGTGCAACGATGTACAATGGCTGGATTACACAGGGCCACCAGGCCACAATGAGTTATCTTGAGCGCAACTGCGAAAAGAGGTTCAACCCCACCCTGCTTGTCGAGGGATGCAAAAGCATAATATGCGTTGCACTTAATTACGCACCCAAGCAACCGATTGAAGGAATCGCGGACTATGCACAGGGGATGGATTACCACAAGATTATAAAGGATAAGCTACACCTGCTGCTGAAGAGCATAAACAACATCTGCGAGGTTAAGGGACGCGCCTTCTGCGACTCGGCACCGGTGATGGAACGCTATTGGGCAGTAAAGGCCGGCATAGGCTACATCGGGCGCAACCGCCAACTGATTATTCCAGGCAAGGGCTCATCTTTTTTCCTTGGAGAACTGTTCATTGACATTGAGTTATGCTATGATACCCCATACGAGCGCAACCATTGCGGTGACTGCCGAAAATGCATTGAAAGTTGCCCTGCAACAGCCTTGAGTGACGAAGGACTTGACGCTAACAAATGCTTGTCGTACCTCACAATAGAGCACCGTGGCGAACTGCCCGAAAATATCGGTGAAAAGATGGGAAAATGTTTCTATGGATGTGACCGGTGCCAAGTAGTGTGCCCACATAACCGTTTTGCAACACCCAACACCACACCCGAACTGCAACCAACTGAGAAGTTGCTGAAGATGTCCTATGACAAATGGAAGAGATTGACCAAAGAGGAGTATGACACACTCTTTGCCGGCAGTGCTGTGGAAAGGTGCGGATATGAACAACTCGTGCGTAATATTACAGCGATGAATGAGGCCGGGCACAAGAACTGAACCGGCACAATTATGTCTGCATCAATCCTAAAATCGAGGAATATTTGCGAAATATTCTGTCGAAAATATTTTTTATTCCATTTTTTTGTATTTTTACGCTCCAAAGGAGTAAAAAGGACTGAAGCCCGTTTCGCCCCCGAAAAGAAACAGAAGGTAATATGGTCAAGAAATTTGATTTTTTAGTTATCGGTTCCGGTATTGCCGGAATGAGTTATGCTC
>JAFNWA010000186.1 GCA_017383665.1 Bacteroidaceae bacterium
ATCGCAACCAAACATAATGTGCGCCACCGTCACAGACTATCCAAGCGTACCACAGCGCGGACTTGTAGAGGGCTACTATGGAAACCCATACAGCGAGGCCGACCGCATGGGACTCCTGAAGATGTTCGGCGAGATGAAGATGAATGTATATATCTACGGCCCCAAGGATGACGCTTACCACAAGAGCAAGTGGCGCGAGGAATACCCTGCCGACCTTGCCAAGAAAATTACAGAGTATGTAAATGTGGCAAAAGCAAATAAGATTGAGTTCATGTGGGCAATCCACCCGGGTGAGGATATTCAATGGAACGCAACCGACAGAGCAAACATCGTGAACAAACTCAAGGCGATGTGCAAGCTTGGCGTAAGAAGTTTTGCCGTGTTCTGGGATGACCTTTGGGGCGATGACGGAACACACGGCGACGAGCAGGCCGAGCTGATGAACTACATTGCTGCGGAACTGAGAAAAGAGTACCCCGATGTAAAGCCCCTCACAATATGCCCCACACAATACAACCGCGGTTGGGCAAACGCCATCTACCTGCCTGCACTGGGCGACATAATGGACAGCGACATAAATGTCATGTGGACAGGAAACAGCGTTGTCGATATGATAAACTACGGCGACATGACTTGGATAAACAACCAGATAAAGCGCAAAGCATACATCTGGCTCAACTACCCTGTGAGCGACTACTGCATCAATCACCTGCTCATGGGCCCCACATACGGCAACGACCTGAATATCGCCGATATGCTCTCTGGTTTCGTTTCAAACCCAATGGAGTATGCCGAGGCATCTAAGGTTTCGCTTTTCAGCATCGCCGACTACACTTGGAACATGCCTGCATACGACTCAAACGCATCGTGGGAGGCGGCAATGAAGTACCTGATGCCCGAGAACTACGAGGCATTCCGTTTCTTCTGCGAGAACAATGTTGACCTGGGAGCAAACACGCACGGACTGCGCCGAATGGACGAGTCACCCGAATTTGTCAAGGCAAAAGAGACCTTTAACAGCAAGATAGCAACAGACAGAGAGGCAGCATATGCAGCTGTTGGCGAACAGTTCGACAAACTGGTAAGCACTGCCGAGACTCTTTTGACAACCGACGAGGCTCAGGCATTGACAAGCGAGATAAAGCCATGGATTGAGTCAATGAAATATCTTGGCCAAAGAGGTGTATGTATAATTGAAATGAACGATGCACTTGCAGAAAAAAACCCCGAAAAGTTCATTGATAACTATTTGAAATACAAAGAGTATAACGAGGCACAGGGAGCGTTGCGTTCACGCGACTTTGCAGGTTCTCTAAAGGTTGCCACCCCTGTTGTGGGTACAGTACATATTGAACCGTTCGTAAAAGAGGTTATGGGCACACTTGTTGCCGAGTACAAGGAGAACTACGACTACCGTACCGATGTATTCCCGGCACAGGCTCTTGAGAACGGAACATACCACATCATGTACAACGGCAAATATCTCACTAACAACAATAAGGCTGCCGGAACAAAGCCTGTTTTCCAAGCCGAGCAGGACAACATCCGTCCACAGCGCCAGGAGTGGAAGATAAGCATCGACCCAAGTACAAACCGTTACAAGATTATCAATCTTGAGGACAACCGCTATCTCAACGAAAATGGCAGTTTCACTGTCAGCGACGCCACCAACCCGTACGAGGCTGTATGGCACACATATGACATCACACTGCTTGCAAACGGCAAGTATGCAATACAGAACGGCGGCAGCGCAGGCACTGCATTCTGGACCGTAAGCGGCACACAGATACAGAAAGGCAACACCACTGCATTGCCCGACAAGTACATATTCGACATCATCCCATTGGGCGGCAAAGCAAATGAGCCATTCATTGACCAAAATGAGACATACTACATTATTGACGGTAACCGCTACCTCACAAACACCAATGTCAAAGGCAGCGGTGGCACGCCTACATTCAAGGATGTTACAGAGCCGGAAGCAGCACAGGAGTGGAAGATAACTCCCGACGCAAACGGCGGCAACTGCTACAAGATTACCAGCAATGCCGACGGTCGTTACATAAACGAGTACGGTGAGTTCGGAACCAACCAGTACTATGCCGACTGGAACACCTACCTGCTCACAAGAGTGGGTAACATGTGGTCTATCCAATGGACACAATCGGCAATAAAGAAGGGCGTAAGCTACATTGTGGTATCGGGAGACAGACTCGAAGCAAAAGGAGTAGCACGAAACGAGAGCTACACCGTCAAGATTGTGAGAAAAGGTGATGACACATCTGTTGAAAACATTGAGGACGAAAAGGCAACATTCAGAATTGAAAACGGCAGCATCACAGCCGGAAGCAATATAAAATCAATGGCCATATACACACCAGAAGGAGAGCTTGTAAAGCACTGCGAAGGCAACAGATTATCACTTGCAGGACACTCAAAAGGCAACATGTACATTGTAAAAGCAATAGATGACGATAGTGCCCACATTTACAAGTTTATATTGGAGTAAAGCTGTAAACATTCACATACAAATCATCGGGTAGCGATCCATTTTTGGGGTCGCTACCTTTTTGAGAGGTTACATAAAAAGAGCTATTTTAAGGCTTGTGAAGCCCGAAAAAGCACAACGGGCGCTGCATGCGATAGCAGAGAGTGCTTGTAAAGCAATATATCCGCCTTTTTAATAATTATTATATATAGTTGTTAATAAGTAAGGGGATATTTTCTATTTGCAACAAACTTTTTTTACTACCTTTGCCAAGTAATATCATGGAGTATTGGCAAAATACGAAACCTAAAGTATTGTTCTCCGATTTTACACTAAATAATTGAGACAAAATGGGAAAGATTATTGCATTGGCAAACCAAAAAGGCGGCGTAGGCAAAACAACGACAGCGATTAACCTTGCAGCATCACTTGCCGCATTTGAAAAGAAAGTATTGGTTATTGACGCCGACCCTCAGGCAAATGCCTCATCGGGTCTTGGCATTGACATAAGAGAGATTAAAAGTTCAATATACGAATGCCTCATCAACAAGGCAGTTGCAGAGGAGAGCATAATACCCACTTGCGTAAAGGGACTTGACATAATTCCATCGCACATTGATCTCGTGGGAGCCGAAATAGAGATGCTCGACATGCCCAATAGAGAGAAAATCATGCGAGAGGCTTTGGCACCAATCAAGGAGAGATATGATTATATTCTGATTGATTGTTCACCCTCGCTCGGGCTCATCACTGTCAACTCACTCACCGCCGCAGATTCTGTAGTAATACCGGTGCAGTGCGAGTATTTTGCACTCGAGGGTATAAGCAAATTGTTGAACACAATAAAAATCATCAAGTCGAACCTCAACCCCACACTTGACATTGAAGGATTCCTGCTAACAATGTTCAATTCACGCCTGAGATTGAGTAATCAGGTTTACAACGAAGTTAAAAAACACTTTAGAGAACTGGTATTCAACACTGTCATACAGCGTAACATCAGATTGGGCGAGGCTCCTAGTATGGGCATCCCTGCACTTATGTATGATGCGGAGTCAACCGGTGCAAAGAATTACTTGTCACTGGCTGAGGAGATTTTGAGCAGAAACAACTAAGAAACAAATCCCAAGAAAATGGCAAAACAGAAATTCACACTCGGACGCGGACTTGACGCACTTATCTCGACAGAAGCAGTGCGCACATCGGGTTCATCATCAATAGGAGAGATTGAGATAAGCAAAATTTTTGCCAATCCCAACCAGCCACGCCGCGATTTCAATGAAGAGGCACTGCAGGAACTTGCCGACTCCATCAGGGAACTTGGCGTCATACAGCCAATCACACTGCGCAAGATGGAAGACGACACCTACCAGATTATTGCAGGTGAGAGACGATTCCGCGCATCACAGCTCGTGGGAAAGACAACAATCCCTGCATATATTCTCAAGGCCGACGATGAAGACACAATGGAGATGGCTCTCATCGAGAACATACAGCGCGAAGATCTTAATGCCCTTGAGGTCGCCCTTGCCTACCAACAACTCATTGAGCAACACAATCTCTCACAGGAACAGTTGAGCAAGCGCATAGGCAAGGGACGAGCAACTATTGCAAACTTCCTGCGTCTGCTCAAACTACCGGCAGCGATACAGATGGCTCTGAAGGAGAAAGTAATAGACATGGGACATGCCAAGGCCCTGCTCTCGCTTGAATCACATAGCGAACAGATAAAATTGTTCCACGAGATTGAGAAGAACAATTACACAGTCCGCGAAGTTGAGGAGATTGTGAGACGAATAAAGGAGGGAGAAAACACACAGACTGTGACACAGAAGAAAGTTGCAGACAAAAAGCAGGATGCAGTGTATCACCAACTGAAGAAACAGCTTACCAATTTTTTCCAGACACCTGTACAGATGACCTGCACAGCCAAAGGCAGTGGAAAAATCAGCATCAAATTCAAGAACGAGAAGGAACTTGAGCGCATTATCTCAATATTTGACAGGCTTAATCAATAGAACATTGTGACTATCCATAAGTTGACATATAGGTTCACTCTCCTTGTAGCTATGCTTTTTGCTGTGGTTACGGGTGTTTCTGCACAGGTCATGGAATCGGGTGGTGAAATCAAAGACACCCTTGGCATCAAGCATGAAACACCGTATGAGCCTAATATTCAGGTAATGGACAGCACATATCGGGAAATTACGGCAGCAACAACTACAAGACGGGACAGTATTGCTGTTGCGAAGAAAACCCCTTCTACCGCCGGAAAAATAAAATTCAGAAAGCCCGACCCCTCAACAGCAACATGGCTAGCGCTTGTATTTCCAGGTGGCGGACAGATATATAACCGCAAATTCTGGAAATTGCCTATCGTTTATGGTGGCTTTGTCGGGTGTCTATATGCCTACAACTGGAACGGACAGATGTACAAAGATTACAGGCAGGCCTATCTTGACATCATGGACAGTGACCCCAACACCGATTCCTACAAGGACTTTTTCCGCCCAGGTTACAATTTTGAAGCAAACAAAGAGTACCTGACCGACCTGTTCAAAAAAAGGAAAGACCGTTACCGCCGTTGGCGCGACCTGAGTATTTTCTCTTTCATCGGTGTATATGCACTTTCGATAATTGATGCCTATGTAGATGCTCAACTTTCTCATTTTGACATAAGTGAAGATATACATTTGAGCATTGAACCACAGATAATAAACAGCAAGCAACCAATGGAGAGCGACTGTTATGGTTTAAACCTGAATATAAGTTTCTGACAACATGAAAAAGACTATTGCAACAATATTTACACTTATTGCTCTCGTTGCCATGCATTCGTGCAGCCTGTTCAAGACAACAGCAACACCTAAACAGACAGGAGATGAGGGCCATGAGACCGACAGTGTGTGGATGCTCTACACCGAGTCTCCTCGCTATAATGCAACAAATCTCAGGTATGAGATAGACCTTGACACAATGACCGGTTCTGGGTATTCATTCGAAATACCAGAAAGCATGAATGCCAACATTGACAGTTTGCTGAACAGTTGGCAGGCACGCAACATGTTGCGCAAGCTTGACTGTGACGGTTCGGAATGGGAAAAGATTACCATAACGGACACGATGTATGCAAAGCGACTTGCAAGCATGCCCACAATTGTCCGCATGCCCTACAATAACATGGTGCGCAGCTGCATTGACCGCTACACCAAGAAGGGGCGTTCACAGGTTTCGTTTCTACTTGGCATATCCGAGCTCTACTTTCCAATCATTGAAGAAGAGATTGACCGCATTGGAGTTCCATACGAGTTGAAATACCTGCCAATTATAGAATCGGCACTGAACCCCAAGGCTGCATCAAGAATGGGAGCAAAAGGTTTGTGGCAATTTATGTTTGGTACTAGCAAACTTTATGGTTTGAAGACCAACAACTATGTCGATGAGCGCCTGGATCCGATAAAGTCAACCCAGGCAGCCCTGTTATATCTCAAGGATTTGCATGAGATGTTCCAGAGTTGGGAACTTGCCATTGCCGCCTACAACTGCGGTCCCGGTAACATCAAGAAAGCCATAAAGCGTTCTGGTGGCAGTACAGATTTTTGGAAGATTTACCCATGGCTACCCAAAGAGACTCGCGGATACCTGCCGGGGTTCATTGCCGCAAACTACATCATGACCTTCTACGAAGATCATGGAATATGTCCAATGGAACCAAACATACCCATAGCCACAGACACAATACATATAAACAAGAATCTCCACTTCAAACAGATAGCAGAAGTATGCAATGTGGATATTGAGGAAATCAGAGCGCTTAATCCGCAATACCTCAAGGATATCATCCCCGGCGAGAACGAGACATATATCCTACGCCTCACCAACGACAATATAACAAAATTCATTGAGAAGGAGGATACGGTGTACAAACACAATGCAGAAAAGTATTTCCCCAAGGTGGATATTGACAAGATGCTCAAGGAGGCAAAAGAAAACAACGGGGCAGGCAACCTCATCCGCCACAAAATCAAGAACGGAGAGACACTTGGCGGCATAGCCCTGAAGTACAGAGTTTCTGTGAAGCAGATTATGAAGTGGAACAACATGAAAAACTCCAATATTCGTGCCGGCAAGTATCTGAAAATATACAAGTAAGGCTATGGACAAGTACGACGAGATAAAGAATATCGATGAAGAGGCTGCCATAAACGCCGCCTTTCAGGAACTCGTAGAGATATACCTGGCATCACAGCACCGCAAGAAGGTTGAACTCATTACCAAGGCATTCAACTTCGCCCGTCAGGCCCACAAGGGTGTAAGACGCCACAGCGGTGAGCCATATATCATGCACCCGCTCGCCGTAGCCCGCATCGTATGCAAGGAGATTGGTATGGGCTCGACATCCATTTGCGCAGCACTGCTTCACGATGTTGTCGAAGACACCGACTACACCGTGGAGGATATACGCAACCTCTTTGGCGACAAGATTGCCAGCATTGTCGATGGCCTGACAAAAATTTCAGGAGGTGTGTTCGGCACACACGCATCAGAACAAGCCGAGAACTTCAAGAAACTTCTGCTCACCATGAGCGAGGATATCCGTGTAATTCTCATAAAGATTGCCGACCGCCTGCACAACATGCGTACATTGGAGTTCTTGCAGACAAACAAGCAGTACAAGATAGCCGGTGAGACACTCTACATATATGCACCAATTGCATACCGACTTGGACTCAGCCGTATAAAGACAGAACTTGAAAACCTCAGTTTCAAATATGAGTACCCCGAGGAGTATGCACGCATAGAGAAGAAAATCGAAAAGACACAGAACGAACGCGACATTCTGTACAACGAGTTCACACAGCCCATCTGTGAGCAACTTGATGCAATGGGACTGAAATATAACATCATTGGTCGTGTGAAGTCACCCTACTCCATTTGGAACAAGATGCAGAAGAAGCATGTAGCCTTTGAGGACATCTTCGACATTCTTGCCGTGCGTATCATATTCACCCCCCGTGAGGACAAGGATGAGAACAATGAATGTTTCAACATATACATCGCACTGACCAAGCTCTACAACGCTCACCCCGACCGTTTGCGCGACTGGGTCAACAAGCCACGCGCAAATGGATACAAGGCACTCCATGCAACATTCATGAGCCGCCGTGGCGAGTGGATTGAGGTTCAGATAAGGAGCGAGAAGATGAATGAGGTTGCCGAAAAAGGTATCGCCGCACATTGGAAATACAAAAGCGAAGACAGCAACAGCAATGACGACCAACTTGAGAACTGGCTGCACACAATCAAGGAGATACTCGACGACCCACAGCCCAATGCGCTTGATTTCCTTGATACAATCAAGCTCAATCTCTACGCTACCGAGATATTCGTGTTTACACCTAAGGGTGAAATAAAGACAATGCCACAGAACTGCACGGCACTTGACCTTGCATACAGCATACACACATTCCTTGGCAACCACTGCATAGGCGCGAAAGTTAACCATAAACTTGTACCAATGAGTCACCAACTGCAGAGCGGTGACCAGGTAGAGATACTAACATCCAATTCACCTCGTGTCGATGCAAGCTGGCTCTCATTCGTCACCACAGCAAAGGCGCGCGCAAAGATTCAGGCAGCACTACGCCGCCAACAGCGCATACTGCAGCGTGATGGCGAGGAGAAGCTCAACCAATTCCTTGAGAAGGAGGGACTGAGCAACTACCTTGGCAATATTGAAAAACTGTGGAAACTGCACAAACTCAACGACCGTGATGAATTGCTTGCCGCCATAGGAAAGGGGACTGTAGTATTGGGCAACGACGACAAGGATGCCCTGCTTGGCAACAAGAAGTTCAGTTTTCAATCACTTTTCTCTTTCAACAAGGAGAAGAAAAAAGAGAAAAAAGAGGTACAGAGATATGATGGCATAGACCTGAAACAATCAATAAGCCTCACTGATGACAATATAAAGAATAACTACATCATAGCCGACTGCTGCCACCCGATACCGGGAGACGATGTCCTGGGTTATTATGACGAGGAGAAACACATTGTCATTCACAAGCGCAATTGCCCCACAGCCAATGCACTAAAAAGCAGCCATGGCGACAGGATTCTGGCTGCGACATGGGACACACACAAGGAGCTCTATTTTGTTGTCCCCGTACATATAACCGGTATTGACAACATTGGAGTGATACACGAGATAACAGCTGTTATCTACACGCAACTTAATGTCAACATACAGAAGATGAACTACGAAAGCAACAATGGCATCTTCAAGGGAACATTCTGGCTGAATGTACACGATGTACAGGATGTAAAGAAAATCTGCGAGAACCTGAAGAAGTTAAGCTGCATAAAGACAGTTGCCCGCATCGGATAAAGATATAACAAGAAATGCAGACCCTGCGGTCTGCATTTCTTGTTTCATTCTATAATCATCTTATATACATTCGTCTCCTTTTGTTCAAACCCACACGAGCGGTACAGGGTGTTGGCTGCCACGCGCGAAGGACGCGAGGTAAGCATCAGCGTTCCGCAACCAAGTCCCTTGGCATATTCTATTGCATGCTCCACCATTGCACGCCCAAAGGAGTGACCACGAACCGCGTTATCCACCACAACATCCTCAATCCACATCTTGCGGCCTGTGGGGGCAAGATATTCGCCAAGTGTAAGCATAGCCACCACCTCGCCATTATACTTTGCCAGGAAAAGATGAGAAGCCTCACACTCCACCAAAGCCTGTAACTGCTCCATTGTAATGCCTATACCCGATGATGACAACTGCCCAAGCAGACAGTTCATTGGCTCAACATAGCAGGATAGGGCCTCCTTTACCTCAAATATCTCCAGTTCTGCCATAATTAAAGTTTCACTTTGCACTTCACGCCCTTTGATTCGTTATGCATGCGGTCTAACACCGTTACCACGAATGTATATTTTCCCGTCATGCCATCCGGCAGTCTATAATAAGGTTTTGATGTTATTGTAACAATATTCTTGACACTATCCAGATTTACCTTCTCATCCTTCGCAAAGCAGTACACCACATACCTGTATGGCTCATTCATCTCATCCTTACCGGTTTTATTGTTCGGTAACCACACAAGCACATCTCTGTCGCCATCCTCAATCAATTCAACACCCTTTACTTTGGAGGGAGCCTTGTTGTCAATAAAATCGTAACATGGCATCAGTGCAGGATAGCGGTAAATACCTTTTGCCAAGTAATCACGATAGCCATCTACATTGTCCGCAGCCGATTTTGCATCCCAAAAACAAGAACCCAGTATGGTTCCCTGTGCACGCTGCAACTCATATTTCTCAACCTGCTGATTGCCGGTATAACTTCCGGCCTCTTTGGCCTTCACGGTGCGCTGTACATCCTGACCAATGTATAAAGGACGCTTTGATGCATATTTAGCCCACCACTTTACCAGCTCCTCATAATCGGCTGCCTTGTGACCAATTTCCCAATAAACCTGTGGAATACAATAATCTACCCAGCCCTGTTCTATCCAGTAAAGAACATCGGCATTCAGGTCATCATAACACTGCAAACCATTTGTCTTGCTACCAAACTCCCAGCTATTCTCGTTGCGGTATATGCCGAATGGAGAGACGCCAAACTTTACCCAAGGCTTGACATCGCGAACAGTCTTGTGCAACTGATATATCAGATGGTTGACATTCTCTCTTCTCCACTTGCTCTTATCGGTAGCCTTGCTCTTCTTGAACCAAGCCTCATCGTCAAACTTCTTGCCGGCAGAAGGATAAGGGTAGAAATAGTCATCAATATGCAGGCCATCCACATCGTAACGGTTCAGAATATCCCGCACAATGCCGCAGATGTGGTCGCGGTTGCTCTGCAATGCCGGATTGAAGAACAACATTCCGTCATATTTTATGAAGTCGCCCGGACGCTTGGCACTCGGATGATTTGCCGCAACGCTTTTTGTAGTCTTTGTGCGTGCACGGTAAGGATTTATCCATGCATGCAGTTCCATATTGCGTTTGTGGCACTCATCAACCATGAATGCCAACGGATCCCAGCCCGGCGATTTTCCCTGCACACCGGTCAAGAATCTGCTCCATGGCTCATAGCGCGATTCGTAGAGTGCATCACCCTCCACTCTCACCTGAAATATCACAGCATTGACATTCACCTTCTGTAAATTGTTAAGCATATCAGTGAGGTACTTTTTCATCTCCTGCTCACTCATTCCGGTGAATTGCCCGTTCACAGCCTGTATCCAAGCACCACGGAATTCGCGTTTTGGATGCAGGTTCACATCAGTCTGCACACTCTTCTTGCTTGCACAGGAGAAAAGCAAGAACATCAACATAAAAAGAGAAAGATATTTCAGTCGCATATCCGTTTTGTTATAAATTAGTTTTAATGTGCGAAGATAACCATTTTTTATTGTATATAAGAACATTTAACACCGGCATTGACATCTATTTTCATCAAACAGGAACAAAGTGCCCGTTTTTTTTGTAAATTCGCAAAAATAATCCAGAACAGAGATGGACGGCAGCAAAAGCATAACAATAAAAGGCGCACGCGTCAATAACCTGAAGAATGTAGATGTTGAGATTCCGCGTGGCAAATTCGTTGTCATAACAGGCCTGTCGGGCTCGGGAAAGTCATCGCTTGCCTTTGACACACTGTATGCCGAAGGGCAGCGCCGTTATGTAGAGTCGCTCTCATCATACGCCCGCCAGTTCCTTGGGCAGATGAACAAGCCCGAGTGCGATTTCATCAAAGGCATACCACCGGCCATCGCCATTGAGCAGAAGGTAAACAACCGCAACCCTCGCTCCACAGTGGGCACATCGACCGAGATTTACGAATACCTCAAACTGCTCTATGCACGCATTGGCAAGACCTATTCCCCCATCAGTGGCAAGCTGGTAAAGAAAGACACCCCTGAGGACCTTGTCACCTGCATGCAGAGCCGCCCGGAGGGCACCCGTTTCCTATTGCTTGCACCAATACCACAGCGCAAGGGACGCACCCTTGCACAACAGTTGCAGATATACCTTCAACAGGGATTCACACGCGTGGCAATAGGTAAAGAGATTATACACATTGAGGAATATACCCCAAAGAAAGGCGACAACCCGGCACTGCTCATAGACCGTTTGACAGTGAACAGCAGCAAGGAGGCAATAAGCCGCCTGCTCGACTCGGCCGAAACCGCATTCTATGAAGGCAACGGCACATGCCTGTTGCAGTTCATGGACGAAGAGAAGCCACACAGCTACAGCATACGCTTCGAGGCCGACGGCATGGAGTTTGAAGAACCCACTGAACAGATGTTCTCGTTCAACTCCCCCATCGGTGCCTGCCCCGACTGCGAAGGTTTCGGACGCATTGTGGGCATAGACGAAGACCTCGTCATCCCCAACAAAACCCTGAGCGTATATGACGGAGCCGTATTCTGCTGGCGAGGAGACAAGATGGGCGAATGGAAGACCGAGTTCTGCCGCCGTGCGCCACAGGATGATTTCCCCATCTTTGAACCATATTACAACCTTACACAGGAACAGAAAGACTATCTGTGGCACAAAGGTCCATGGATTGAGGAGTATGGCGAGGGCATCTGCATCGACAACTTCTTCAACATGGTCAAGGCCAACCAGTACAAGATACAGTACCGCGTAATGCTTGCACGCTACCGTGGCAAGCCCATCTGCCCCACATGCCGTGGTACAAGACTGAAAAAAGAGGCAAGCTATGTAAAGGTTGGCGGCACAAGCATCACCGAACTCATAGAGATGCCCGTTACAAGACTAAAAGAGTTCTTCGACAACCTTGTACTTGACGAGCACGATGCAGCCATTGCCAAGCGAATACTCACCGAGATACGCAGCCGCGTGGATTGCCTGCTCGATGTAGGCCTTGGCTACCTCACGCTCAACCGTCTGAGCAACACACTCTCGGGCGGTGAGAGCCAACGCATAAACCTTGTAACATCGCTTGGCAGTGCATTGGTAGGTTCGCTCTACATCCTTGACGAGCCAAGCATCGGACTCCATAGCCGCGACACCGACCGCCTCATCAGTGTACTCTACCGCCTGCGCGATCTGGGCAACACAGTCGTTGTGGTTGAGCATGACGAGGAAATCATACGCGCTGCCGACTACATAATAGATGTAGGCCCCAAGGCCGGCTCATACGGCGGCAACATCGTCTATCGAGGCGACCTTGCCGACATTGCCCCGGGCAGCAACAGCTACACAGTCAAATACCTGCTTGGCGAGGAGACTATAGACATACCCAAGCACCACCGTACATCCAACAATAACATCATTATAAAAGGCGCAAGAGAGAACAACCTCAAAGGCATTGATGTCAAGATACCGCTGAACACATTCACTGTTGTGAGCGGCGTCAGCGGCTCGGGCAAATCGACACTGGTACGCAACATACTATACCGCTCGCTCATGCGCCACTTTGGCAATGTGTGCGACGCACCCGGACAGTGCGAGGGCGTTGAGGGAGCACTGAAACAGTTGTGCGGAGTCGAGTTCATAGACCAAAACCCCATAGGCAAATCATCACGCTCGAACCCCGTCACCTACCTCAAGGTATATGACGACATACGCCACCTGTTTGCCCAGCAGCCACTTGCCAAGCAGATGAAGTTCGGTGCAGGGCACTTCTCTTTCAATGCCGACGGCGGCCGTTGCGACGAGTGCAAGGGCGAGGGCACTATAACCGTGTCAATGCAATTTATGGCCGACCTCAAGCTTGAGTGCGAGGCATGCCACGGCAAGCGTTTCAAGAACGAGATTCTTGAAGTGAAATTCCATGGCAAGAACATACACGACATACTGGAGATGACCATTGGCGACGCCATCAACTTCTTCCAGGAGCATGGACAGAAACGCATTGCCGAGAGCCTGCAGCCACTGCAGGATGTCGGGCTTGCCTACATCAAGATGGGACAATCATCATCAACCCTTTCGGGTGGTGAGAACCAGCGCGTGAAACTCGCCTACTACCTGAGCCGCCAGAGCGACCGCCCTACAATGTTCATCTTTGACGAGCCTACAACCGGATTGCATTTCCACGACATAAAGAAACTGCTCAAATCGTTCGAGCGACTGCTCGCACGCGGACACTCACTTGTGGTAATTGAGCACAACATGGATGTGATCAAATGCGCCGACTATCTCATTGACCTTGGCCCCGAAGGTGGCGAAGAGGGCGGCAACCTTGTCGCCTGCGGAACACCTGAAGAGGTTGCAAAATGTGAAGAGTCATACACAGGAAGGTTCTTGAAAGAGAAGTTGAGATAATATGGCAAACATAACAACAAAAAAGCGACTGGATTGGATTGATGCCGTCAAAGGATTGGGCATTATACTTATTGTTCTTTCACATTGTGGAATAAGCAACGGCTACATACAGCATGCCATGTTATTCCTGACCGCTGGATATGTCTCCATGTTCTTTGTACTTGCCGGTTACAATTCAAAAGAAGAAGATATATTGCCGGCTGTAAAGAAAAAATTCAAACGTCTCATTATCCCTTAC
>JAFNWA010000012.1 GCA_017383665.1 Bacteroidaceae bacterium
CATACGATGCCGGACACAAGGAGACAAGCCTTGACAGTCTCCTGGCCAGTGGCTCACTCGACAATGTGGAGCTCATAATTGGAGCATCATACCCAAAACACAACAAGGAACTTGCAAAATATGCCAAGGAGCGTGAGATTCCACTTGTGTTGCCATTTGCAAACAAGAAGGACGAGGCGATAAACAATCCCATGGTATATGTAGCCAATGGTATCCAACAGTTCATTCTGCCACAGGTGAGCGAGCGTTTTGTAAAGACATTCCCGAATGCGAATGTGGTATTTGTTGAAGATGAGGATAACAACAAGAAGGAGTTCATAAAATCACTCACAAAGGAGTTGAAGAAAAACGATATTCCATACTCAACCCTGCCTATTGAACTGATTACAAACCCCGACACCATTATCCCTGTCATTACAACTGTATATCAGGAGGAGAGAGAGATGATAATAATACCTACATCGTCATCGGCAAACACTCTAAAGGCTGTGTTGCCGGCGCTGTTGGAGGCAAAGAGCACAGACACGACGGGAGTGGCAAAATTCAAGGTTTTCGGTTATCCCGAATGGCAGATACATGCCAATGAGACAAGGGAGCAGATGTATGAGCTCGACACATACATATATGCAACATTCTACAGCCACTACTCACTGCCAAGGGTTGCGGAGTTCCAGGATGAATATATACGCTGGTACAACAACAGCATACAGAACATTTATCCAAGATATGGAATGTTGGGCTATGACATGGGATACTTTTTCTTGCTTGCCGCAAGCATGTATGGCAACCAGTTGCATGAAAAGATAAATGAGACGCCATTCTTACCGGTTCAGTCGGACTTCAAATTCGAGAAAGTGGGCAACAAGGACGGATATGTGAACAACAAGTTCTTCTTTGTACACTTCTGCCCCGAATATTGGATTGAAAAGATGGATTTTGACAAGGCAATATATCAGGATAATTATCAGGATGAGAACCTGAAGGAGATATTGACTCCGGCAACTGAAATTGCAACCGAAATTGCAACCGGGACTGCAACAGAGAGCACTGTTAATTTGGGTGAATGAAAAGAAGATTATACATATTCATTGCGTTTGTTCTGGCATTTGCCAACGGAAGCGTTGCACAGGTAGAAGAACCGAGAAATATTCTTGAAGTGGGTGTTTCGGGTGGAATGAACCTGAACAAGATGGAGTTTCAGCCATCAATCAGACAGGGTTTCTTGCAGGGTGCCAATGCCGGTGTGAGCGTGAGATATACAAGCGAGAAGTATTTCAGTATGATATGCGCAGCACAACTTGAGGTAAACTTTTCGCAACGCGGTCTTATTGAGGACTTTGACGACGGAACACAGAACAATTATAGCCGTGTGACCAATTACATTGAGGTTCCGTTCTTTGCACATGTTTCGTGGGGCAAGGAACAAAAGGGATTGCAGTTTTTCATAAATCTTGGTCCACAAGTAGGTTTCTTTATAAACGAGAAGGAGAATTACAAAGGTGACTGGGCTGTAGAGGATCGTCCTGCAAGCATTTTCCCATTGTATGGCAAGAGTACCGAAAATTTGTTCGATTATGGAATTGCCGGCGGTCTAGGTTTGGAGTTGAAGACTAAAATAGGAAACTTCTTTATAGAAGGACGCTACTACTATGGCCTTGCCGATATTTTCGGCAACTCAAAGACCGACGATTTCGGACGCTCGGCAAATACTACCATCACTGCAAGATTGGGATATTCTATCAGGATTTTTTGATTGAACATTTATACAATACACAAAAGAAGGCAGCCATGGCTGCCTTCTTTTGTGTATTGATGAATCTGCTCTACTCTTGCATGTTTTATATTAACGGTTCTTGTACATATCATCATAATATTTCTCGTACTCGCCGCTGGTGATGTTGTCCATCCACTCCTGGTTGTCGAGATACCAGCGCACGGTCTTTTCGATAC
>JAFNWA010000013.1 GCA_017383665.1 Bacteroidaceae bacterium
ATTTGCGGAGAAAATCTTACAGATTCGCAGATTGAGGATAATCTTGAGGCTATGCTGGATGCGAGAGAGAAAGAACTGGAGGTTGACCGGAAATATTATAAGAAATTCGCGAAGATTCTGAATGCAAAACAGCTCGAAGTCCTTTTTGGATGTAAGGCGAAGTCTAGCAAGCGTCCAATGGGACACGGTAAGGGTATGCGTGGTTCTCGTTGAAATTCTCGAAGTCGTTCAAGAATGATGTAATAAATCGATAATACTGTCTTAAAAAGGAGAAACCCTGCTAATGGCAGGGTTTCTCCTTTTTTTACATATTTGCCCAGATGTTTTCCCAGTCGCTGCGGTATTCGCCGCTCAGGGCATCACCTTCTTCAACATAGTCATCATCGCCACCGGCACTTACTGCGCTCTGGCAAATCATGGCTGTTGTAAGTATGCTGTATTCACAAATCTCGGGGATAATATAGTTTTTCTTCGTCTTCATAGTCCAGTCCTTCTTACTTATTTGACAATAATCTTCTTGCCGTTAACAATGTAGAATCCCGGCGAGGTAATACCCTCAAGTCTGCGTCCCTGTAAATCGTATATTGCGTTATCCTCTTCTCTTTCGACTGTTACCCCGTCAATGCCGGTAGTTTCGTGCCCTTTACCGCCCACGGCAAACGAGAATCCCGATGCAGACACTGCTGCCGAATAGGGCAACCATGCACGGTGGGCTTGATTGATGAAGGTGGGCTTTGTAACATAATCCAAGCCACGCTCTGCCACCAACACCATTCTCACCTTAAACATACCAACTTTGCCGTTCTTCTTGCTAAGGATGTGATGCTGGATGCCGGCGCGTTCGCTGATGAGCCTTGCATCGTGTGTGCCATCGAGACGGTTGCGTGTTTCAAGGTCTGCAATCTCCTCGAGCATTGCATCATCCTTGTCGGCATCATTCGCATCATAATTGATAGGGAAGTAGTGAACACCCTCGTCAGCTTTTATCAACACAGGCATACCGGCCGGGATTATGCCACAGCCAATCTGCTCGACATTGAACACCTCAGTGCCCGGCGTGTATGTTTCATAATCGACGGCATACAAGTGGTTGCCATCGGCTATCTCCTTTCCTGTCAAAATATATGCTGTAACGCCGTCGGGTATTTCAAGTTCCACGGGAACACAGAGCGATGTCATCTTTGCTGCAGAGACTTCAATCGGCAGTTCGGTTACAAGTTCAATGCTCCAGTCATACTTTCTGTTGACGCTGTTACCGGCACTGATTTCAATATCTTTAGCGGTTGTTGCATTTGTAATGCTGTCGCACAGGTAGTTGTTGCCGCCAAAAGCCCACGCATAATATCCGTCACTGTCTGTTCTTGACGGATGTATGAGCACATCCTGTGAGTAGTATGTCGCGTCGTCAAGTGGGAAATCATCCTCTTTGAATATAACTTTTCCGCCTTCTGTCACGGCCTGTATGTAACGGCCGGTGTTGAATGACAGGATGTTTGTTGCGCCATCGGCGTTGCCGTCAACCGCATAGAACACTGATGTTGCGGCAACAGCATCGTTGATGTTGCCCGAAGCATCGGTTATGGCACCCATTGCGAGTGCTCCACCGTTTATGTTTGATTGCAGGTAATTGAGCGATACGCGACCGCGTATGCGGTAGTAATACCCTGCAGGTGGTGTGTTGAGGCGGAAGTTTACAAAGTGCTGCTCAAGCGCATCAACAAATGATGTGATAACCTCGGGGGTGTAATCGGATGTGCCGCTAAGGTACTCCTCCAATATCTTTGCTGCGCCCTTGTTGTAATGCGTGGTGGCTATGGCAAACAAATTGTCAAAACCATCTTTTGTCAAGCTGTTCTCGCCCTTGTTGTCATAGTGGTATTTACCCAATTGGGTTGCAGTGGCATCATAATTGTCGTTGTAATCTTTCGCAATCGTATATAACTCTCCAAACTTGGCAAGAGCATCAACCACCGCCAGGTGATTGCTGTTTGTCGCGTCAAGGTTATAAATTTGTGCCGATGTTCCCACATATGTAAAGTACCAAGCCGCATTTTTGTTGCCGCTAACAGTTGCAGGAGAATTTGTTACGCCAAGGTCCATATATTCATCGACCATAAGATAGTCATTGCCATTGTACAGGCGAATGGAGTATGCATCGCGCCCGCTTTCATACAGTTCGTTCCAACCTTCAACGCCCTCGATGCTTGAGTGTTGTGCATTCATAAGCAGTATGTTGCCTATGGCGCTTTTCATCTCGGTTGCGTTCATCGGTTCAACGCTGGCGCTTTCCAGTTTGTAATTGGTAAACCACTGGCGTGCATCCCATTCGTTGATTTCGACACTTGCAAATGATTTGTTTTTCTCATCACATTTTATAGCCCAATCTGATGAATATCCGTCTTCCCATGCCGATGAGATTACAAACATAGGGCTGCATTTCGAGTTTTTGAACTCCTCAAGCGCGGTAGCTAGCAACTTGCCCTTTTCATACTTTGCATCATCAGTTGTCTGCTGTTTGAAGACTGTTAAAGCATTTTGCAAGGCTGCTCTTTTGTCATAGCGGTATTGGCCCGGCTGTGGTGTCGCTCCATTTGCGGCAACCTTGCCATTCTCGACTGTGTTGTTGTCAAGATAGTATTGGCTTTCCAAAGCTATGAGTTCCGATGCATAAACCTTTATCTTATCCTCATACAGTGCTGTGTCGTAGAAACCTTTGATTGTAGCAACACAGGCATCTACATCATTGTTGTGTGGTAGAACATAGAATTCTGACATCGTGAAGGCTTTGTCACCGGTATTTACACCTTCTATGGTAAAACGCAGGTGAGTGTATGATTTGCAGTTGATGAGGTTCGAGAAGTAGAACATTTCGTCGCGCATGTTTGTCTCTACCGTTGTGATATCCGTAAACGATGTACCGTTATTGCTGCCCGATACGCGTATCTTCACAGGTCGGCCGGATGTTGTCTGCAAATTTGCCTTTATATAGAAATAGAATGATGTCACTGCTTTGCCATCAAGGTCGGCCTGCAGGTAGTGATTCTCACCGGTAGAGCCCTCGACTGTGGTAAGTGATGTAGTATATGAGCCGTCAGTCAGCAGGCAAGTCGAGGTCTCGTCCTCGACATCGGCATTTGTCGAGTATTTCTCGCAAGGCTCTTTTACGAGTCCCTCGTTCAACTGCAGATAGTGCGGATATTGCCAAGCCATATTTGCAGCA
>JAFNWA010000187.1 GCA_017383665.1 Bacteroidaceae bacterium
CAGACCCAACCACGCTTGAACATGGCAACATTCGTTACAACATACATGGATCCGTACGCCACCAAGCTGATGAACGACGCCATAGATATCAACTACATCGACGAGACCGAATATCCGCGTGTAGCTGTAATGTGCGCCAAGTGCATCAACATCATCGCCAACCTGTGGAACAGTCCCGAGCAGGCCAAATGGAAGGCCGGCGCACTGGGCATAGGTTCGAGTGAAGCCTGCATGCTTGGTGGCGTGGCAGCTTGGCAACGCTGGAAGAAACGCCGCACAGCCGAAGGCAAACCCTGCGACAAGCCCAACTTTGTAATATCGGCAGCCTACCAGGTTGTGTGGGAAAAGTTCGCCCAGCTTTGGCAGATTGAGATGCGCACTGTGCCCCTTAGTAACGAGAAGCTCACTCTTGACCCAAAAGACGCCATTGCCATGTGCGACGAGAACACAATTTGTGTGGTTCCTATTATGGGTGTCACATGGACTGGCCTTAACGATGATGTCAAAGCTCTGAATGAAGCTCTTGACGAGTACAACAAAAAGACCGGCTATGAGATACCAATCCATGTAGATGCAGCATCGGGCGGTTTCATCATGCCATTCATCAACCCAAAACTCGAGTGGGACTTCCGTCTCAAATGGGTACTCTCCATAAGTACCAGCGGTCACAAGTACGGTCTTGTATATCCCGGCTTAGGATGGGTCGTATGGAAAGACAAGAAATTCCTGCCCGACAGCATGTCATTCAGTGTCAATTATCTTGGTGCCGATGTCACACAAGTTGGTTTGAACTTCTCGCGTCCGGCAGCACAAATCCTTGGCCAGTATTACCAGTTCATTCGCCTTGGCTACGAAGGATACAAAGAGATACAACACAACTCAATGGAGGTTGCAAAGTATCTGCATAGTGAGATTGGCAAGATGAAGCCTTTCCAGAACTACAGCACAGAAGTGTGTAATCCACTATTCATCTGGGAGATGAAGAAGGAGCATGCAAAGCAATGTAAATGGACACTTTACGACCTGCAGGACAAGCTTCGCCAGAACGGCTGGATGGTTCCGGCATACACCTTGCCAAAGACTCTGGAGACAACCATCGTAATGCGCATTGTAGTGCGTCAGGGATTCAGCCGCGACATGGCCGACCAATTGCTTGGTGACATACAGGCAGCCGTGGCCGACCTTGAGAAACTGCAATACCCGACACCATCGCGCCTGAGCATCGAGAGCAACATCAAAGTGAAGGGAACAGTATATACCCACACAGGAAAGTAAACTGAAAGGTGAAAGCTGAAAGCTTGTGCAAACGAGTGGGCGTGAGCTTGCTCACACACACAACGAGTGTAGCCAAGTTTCAACTGCACTTAGTGCGATTAAAGCTGAAAACTTGTGCAAACGAGTGGGCGTGAGCTTGCTCATACACACAACGAGTGCAGCCAAGTTTCAACCGCACTTAAAGTGCGGTTAAAGCTGAAAACAAAAAAGGTTATTCGCCACATTCAGCAAAAACTAAACTAAAAACCTATAACAAGAAAATATTATGGACAGGGATAGAAGGATAACACGCGAGGAGTTGAAGGCAGCCCTCAATGAAGCATACAGGAGATTCAAGAATAACCAGGAAGGTAAAAATGCTGATTATATACCCTATCTTGCCAATGTAGATAGCAACCTGTTTGGTATAGCTGTCTGCCTTAAGGACGGCGAGGTGCTCACTGTGGGTGATTGTAACTACCGGTTCGGCATTGAGTCAATATCCAAGGTAGCCACAGCATTGCTGGTGCTCAAGGAGTACGGACCCGAAACAATCATAGAAATGATTGGTGCAGACGCAACCGGAATGCCTTTTAATTCAATTCTCGCCATATTGCTCGAGAATGAGCACCCTTCTACCCCTTTGGTAAATGCAGGGGCTATATCTGCGGTGAGCATGGTTCGCCCGGTTGGCAACAGCCGCGGGAAGTGGGAGGCTATGATGCAGAACATCACAGAACTATGTGGCAGCGAACCAGAGCTTATTAACGAACTTTACAAGTCAGAAAGCACGAGCAATCACAACAACCGCGCCATTGCATGGCTGCTTAAAGGATATGCTCGCATATACGACGACCCTGAAATGTCGCTCGACTTGTACACCCGTCAGTGCTCACTTGGAGTAACCGCCACACAGCTATCTACCATGGCAGCAACCATCGCTTTCGGCGGATATAACCCTGTGACAAAAAGGAGAGTCTTTCCTGCCGTTCTAAGCGAAAAGACAACTTCCATGATTGCCACCGTGGGAATGTATGAACACACCGGCGACTGGATGTTCAGGACAGGCATACCTGCCAAATCGGGCGTGGGCGGTGGTATCATCGGTGTACTTCCCGGCATCTTTGGTATTGCCGCATTCGCGCCACCAATTGACAAGGCAGGCAATTCAGTGAAGGCACAACTTGCCATCCGCCACATTATGGAAGAGCTGCGACTCCACATCTTCAACGGCGAACGCGCAGTGATGGTGGAACACCAACCCGCTCCTGTATAAATGACAATAGGATAGCCAATTGGCTATCCTATTATCATTTATATAAAAAGTTTCTTAGTCTACATACTTTACTTTAGTAATATCCCTTGGCTTCGCCTCGGGCTTCTCACCCTCGGGATAACCCATTGAAATACACAAGCACAGTTCATAACCCTCGCTGAAACCAAGTTTTGACAGCACCTGTTCGTTACCCTCGGCCATAAGTATATAACGCACCGGACTACCCAGGCAAACAGTGCCTACACCAAGAGCACTTGCCGAGAGCATTATATTCTCGGCCATCAAGCCACAATCGTATGCAGAAAAATCGTAACCCTTGTCACGGGCAATGAACACCCACACAGGAGCGTTATAGAA
>JAFNWA010000188.1 GCA_017383665.1 Bacteroidaceae bacterium
ATTTATTTTAAATAATAAACCGCGCGGGTAGTCAATAACGGCTACTCGCGCGGTTCTGGTTAAATCCCATGCAGTGTCTGCTGCAGGAGTGCGCCGATTTCGTCGTCGCCGCTCTCGCGTTCCTTGTTGAGCTTTACAAGAAAGTCGGCCGTGGTCTTGAGGGCTTGGTTGATGGTGCCGGGGTCTTCGCAGTTGACGGTGAGCTTCTCCAGCCGGCCTATGAGCCGGTGGAAGAGTGCGAGTGTCTCGTTGTGTACATCGTCGATGCTGATGCTGTTTTTACCTTTCTTTAGCATGTCTTTTTAGCGGCAAATATAATGCCGTTTCTTTATTTCAAGGTTGCTGAAATGCCAACAATTCAACAATTGTGTTGTTGTGGCAATTCAGCAACCTTGTTTTTGCTTTCCGGTGTTTCTTTTGCACCAAAAAAAGTTATGAGTCTATCAATGGTTTTAACAGGATTGAATGGGGCGCTGGGGCTCTATTCGGGAGTGAAGGGTATGCTCGATGCGAGCAAGGCTTCCAAAAAAGCAAAGGATTTGCGTAACAGGGCGAAGGCCGAGGAGGAGGGATGGTACAGACGCAACTATTATGGTGACTACATGGATAGTACCATGGCCAAGGCGGCAATGAAGCGTGTGGAGAATAGCTTGCGCAAGCAGAATGCGCAGAACAGGGCGCATGCGGTTGTATCGGGTGCAACACCCGAGTATTCACTTGCTCGTAATGAGCAGGGACTGCGCGCCATGGAGAATATGGCAACTAATCTTGCCTCAATGGAGAGCAACAGGAAAAGCCAGGTCGATGCCATGCACCGGCAGAACAAGAATGCTTTCCTAAGCAACGAACTCAATGAACTTTCTATGGATGAGCGTATGGCTATGTCAACAGCCGGTAGTGGCTTGAATCTGTTGCAGAATGCTCTGCTTGGTGTCGAGTGGGGCAATGAGAGAAAAAGATGAGGTTTCGTATGAATAATATGTCTTTTGATAACGAATTGAGGCGACGGCTAAACAATGTGATGGAGCGTGAGAAAGAGAGAGAACGACTTGCCAAACATCGTCGTAATGTCGCTGCAATGGTTGACTTTACATCGAACCTGCTATCGCTCGTGGGGCGTGGAAATGGTGTTCGCCACCTACCGGCGGCTGTTTCCGTTGCACAGAACAACGATACCTATGACAAAGTCTTGAAACGCTATAATGACTCCTTGAAGGATTATAAGGGTGAATTGGCCGGTGCTCTCTTGCGCAAGCGTCTTGAGACCAACAAAAGTGTGGCGGGCTTTGGTGATAATTTACAACAGTGTAACTCTTTAAGGAGGGGTACAACTTCTTTGTACGGTGGTAAAGAGAGTGTGAAAAATGTGTTGAACAACAGTAGAACAATTAAAGATAAGAATTATGTTTTCGGTAAATTTAGATGACGAGAAAAACAAGAAAAAGAAGAGTGATGAATTGCAATTCATAAATGATGGGCAATTCCCAAGCAAGTTCGGTTATTCCGATGGTTCGTTCATGGATTATGATTGGCAAGATGATTCGGACATTGTTGATGAATCTTATGATGAACGGTTGGGTAAGAATCCATTTTTTAAGAAGCAGCAGTCTGGAAGTGCAAGATTGGGTATGAATGACTATATGCCGACTCCTGCAAATAAATTATGGAATGAAGTGGACAGTGTAAAGAATTCCTTGGAATTTATGTCCGATTCTGCCAAGTTCGCTCCATTCAGATACTATGAAAGAATAGAGCCCTGGGAGAAGCATCTGAAAAAGATTAACCCGAAATCCACAGATTCCGGGTTAATGGGTATGTATGCGTCGTCGCAGCAGGCTATAGATGATATTTCCAATAACTATTACAATGCTTTTCTCCATCATGCATATGATAAGAACAAGAAAAAGCTGGAAGAGAAGATAAGAAATGTAATGAATGCCAATAAGAATCCATATGCGGCTGTGAGCATGGCGCAGTATCTGAATGACCCTATGAAGGTTATTGATGATACTATGAATGATGTTGATATGGAGACTTTGCGCACGATGGTTGAACCGATTGCTTTCCGTGTCGGCTTTGATACTGATGAGTATATCGACCGTTTTATAAAGCCGACATTGAAAAACATTATGATAAGAGAGTATGTTGACAAGAACAAACCGAAGAACAGCTTTGAATATATATTAAGGTCGGCCAATGCGAACTCGTTATTTGGGCAGGGTGTGAATCTTGCAATTGGCAATAAATCGCGGATGCAGCTTGAAAGAGAAAGCCTTGCAGCCTATGATGCCAGTCGTTTGGAGGATTTTACAGCCGGTGTTGCCGGCCTGCTGATGGATGGCCCGGTTTTTAAAGGGCTGGGGATGGCGTCTAATGCTGTCGTTGGAAAAGCCTCTTCGTTGACGGCAAATAAATTGGCGTCTCGTGTATATTCTTATTATACAGCCGAGGGTATGACGCGGGAATATGCCAAGAAGATTGCAGAGCGTATGGTCGTGAGTAATTTGGGCTCAAGGATAGCGCAGAGTGC
>JAFNWA010000189.1 GCA_017383665.1 Bacteroidaceae bacterium
GTCGGCCTGCTCAAAAGCGAAACGGGCATCACCTGTTGTCTCACCTACTACATACATTGGAGCACGCTCACGCTCGGCAACCTTGCGTACATACTCAATTGCATCCTCCTTGATGAGCAATCCCATGCGCTCCTGTGACTCGTTGGCAATGATTTCCTTTGCCGAGAGTGTGCTGTCGCCGACAGGCAGGTTTGCCATGTTGATTACACCACCGCACTCCTCAACAAGCTCGGACAAGCAGTTCACATGACCAGCCGAACCGTGGTCGTGGATTGAAACCACCGGGTTTGTCTCGTCCTCGCAAAGTGCGCGGACAACATTGTATGCACGCTTCTGCATCTCGGCATTGGCACGCTGCACGGCGTTCAGCTCGATACCCGATGAGTAACGGCCTGTGTCAACCGATGAAACCGAACCGCCACCAAGACCGATGCGGTAGTTGTCACCACCCATAACAATCACCTTGTTGCCCGGCTCGGGAGCACCCTTGAGGCAGTCGCGGCGTGTACCGTAGCCCACACCACCGGCAAGCATGATAACCTTGTCATAGCCGTAAACCTCGTCGTTCTCCTTGTGCTCGAATGTAAGCACTGAACCGCAGATGAGCGGCTGACCGAACTTGTTACCGAAATCAGAAGCACCGTTCGATGCCTTTGTCAATATCTGCTCCGGTGTCTGGTACAACCACTTGCGCACGGGAAGCACCTCTTCCCACTTGCGGTCATTATATGTGCGTGGATATGATGTCATATAGACCGCAGTACCGGCAATTGGCCATGAGCCCTTACCACCACCCATACGGTCGCGGATTTCACCGCCGGTACCGGTTGACGCACCGTTGAAAGGCTCAACGGTTGTAGGGAAGTTGTGAGTCTCGGCCTTGAGCGAGATTACAGTCTCGATATCCTTGATTACGAAATAGTCGGGAATTGAGTGGTCTGCAGGAGCGAACTGCTCAACAACCGGACCCTGTGCAAAGGCAACATTATCCTTGTAAGCAGAGATTATGCTGTTGCGGTTCTCGTTTGTAGTGCGCTTGATCATTGCAAAGAGCGACGATGGCATCTCCTCGCCATCGGTGATGAATGTACCGCCGAAAATCTTGTGACGGCAGTGCTCCGAGTTGATCTGCGCGAAGCCGAACACCTCGCTGTCGGTAAGCTTGCGGCCAAGCTCGCCCTCTACACGGTGCAAGTAGTCAATCTCCTCCTTTGAAAGGGCAAGACCCTCCTGTTCGTTGTAGCTCTCCAAATCCTCGATGAACTCAATTGGCTTTGGCTCAATGTCAACTGTGAAGATTTCCTGGTCGAGACCACGGTACATGCGCTGCAGCATTGGGTCATACTCGGCATCCTCGTTCTCTACCTCGAAATACTCCTCAATGCGCTGGATTCCGCAAAGACCCATATTCTGGGTAATCTCCACAGCATTTGTACTCCAAGGAGTAATCATTTCACGACGAGGGCCAACGAAACAACCCTTGACTGTCTCGCCATCGACCAAAGTTGCCTCACCATACAGCCAGCAGAGCTTCTCAACATCCTCGGCTGTCAAAATGTTCTTTGTCTGGGTAGCTATTACAGAACCACCCTGTGTACTGAAAAAGTAAATCATATATATGATGTTTTGTTTTACATAGTACCTGCGCACCTGCAATCATAGAAAGACTCCACAAGGGCACAATATGATACAAAAATAAACAAAAAAACATAATTATAGAAAATTTAAGAGGATTTGTTTCTTGTCAATGCAAGATTATTGCAACAAGCGGTGTATTGTAAGCCGTTTTTTATAACTTCGCAACAGAAATTCAGACAATATAATTATGGAAACAATAATAGGACTTACAATACCCTTTTTGGGCACAGCACTTGGCGCAGCAATAGTGCTGATGATGCGCAACGGCATAAGCGAAAGAACAAACAGTTCGATGCTCGGTTTTGCATCGGGAGTGATGGTAGCGGCAAGTTTCTGGTCACTGCTGCAACCGGCACTGGAGCAAGTGGGCGAAGGCATTGGCAACACATGGCCCGTTCTTGCAGGCTTTGCAGCCGGAGTATGCTTCCTGCTGCTGCTCGACACCGTTATTCCCCACCAGCATATCGATGACAGCGGCTCCGAAGGCCCCAGTTCGCGCCTTCCGCGCTCAATAAAGATGATTCTTGCAGTAGCCCTGCACAACATCCCCGAGGGCATGGCCGTGGGAGTGGTATTCGGCGGAGTACTGAGCGGAGACACCGACCTCACCGTTGCCGGGGCATTGGCACTCTCAATAGGTATGGCAATACAGAACATCCCCGAGGGAGCAATTATCTCCGTGCCACTGCGCAAC
>JAFNWA010000190.1 GCA_017383665.1 Bacteroidaceae bacterium
ACTGGATTATGGTCAATGTTCCGCAGAGTGCTATTGCTGCCGACGGTACATACACCATTCCGGCCGAGTATATGCGCGGTAGTCAGGTGAGCATCAAGGGCGATATGCAGCAGGCCTATGCCTACACTATCAGCGTTACAGGTGCCGATGGTGGTATCGTGTATGGTGGTAAGGAGTACAAGGATGGCGAGACAATCTATGTAAGCCAGTTCTTCACCGCCGAGGATGTTGTTGCGGTAAATGTCGATGGCTATACTGTCACAATCTCATTGGATGCTCAAAGCAAGACTATCAAGGTTGAATATAACAAGGTTCAGGAGTATGTTCAGATAAACTCGCTCAGTGAATTGAAGAATGATGCTGCCTATCACATCAAGGCCAAGAGCGGCGAGGGTTATCTTGCATGGAATACAACAATATCTGACACATACCTCAGCCTTCGAGGCATGACAAACTCATCTTATAACAAATTGCCATCGAACCAGGCTGTTGTGGATATTTACAAGTCTCCCGTGGACCCTTTTGATATGACTGTCGTGTGGCAGATTATCCAGGAGGACGGTAAGTACTATCTCTTTCAGCCTGCAAAGCAGGAGTATGTCACACGCGCAGACCGCGACTATAAGTTCACTGCCGAAAAAGTTGCTTTGGATAACATCCGCGACAACGGTGACGGCACCTTCAGCTTTCATGCCGGTGGCAACTATAGCGAGACTTCAACATTTTTTGCCTGTATTGTAACTAACGAGGCTTTGACAACTGTACGCAACTGGACATGGAACGACCACGGCTCGGTAATGTATATTGTGGAGAATCCCAATATCAGTTTTGGCGAAACAGCTATAGAAGATGTTGTTGTTGAAGAGGATAATGCATGCAAGGGGATATACAACCTACATGGTCAGAAACTTGATAGACTTCCAGATTCGGGAATTGTTATCGTGGATGGACATAAGTACCTGATAAAGTAAGTTTGGAAAAAATAAATATGCAGTGCGGCCGGTTTCCCGGCTGCACTTTTTTATGTAATAACGCGCGCGTAAAATGCTGTAAATCGTTTAAAGTGATTGAAAATTTTATTTACTTTGCAAATTAAGCGGTAGTGTGGTGTTGTATATCCTGCTACGCATTTTGTATTGACTATGATATTTATTAACTAACCTAAACCAAAACAAGATGAAAAAACTTTTTACTTCTTTGTTTCTGTTGGGAATGATAGCTCCATTCGGAGCATCGGCTCAGCTTCAGTTGAAGTCCGAGGCTCCTGCCAACCCCGACAATGAGCCTATTGAAGTGCATCCGGTGCCACATCCGCGTCAGCTGAAGTGGCAAGAGACCGAGTTCTATGCATTCTACCACTACGGTATGAACACCTACACCGGCCTCGAGTGGGGTAACGGTGATGAGGATCCCAAGCGTTTTGCTCCAACAGCTGCGCCCAACCCACGCCAGTGGCTCGAGGTTGCCAAGGCTGCCGGCATGCGCGGCGGTATTGCCGTGGTAAAACACCACGACGGTTTCTGCCAGTGGCCAACATCAACTACAACACACAATGTGACCAACTCAGGTAACGACTATGGCCGCAATACCAACATACCACGCGATTTTGCAGCAGCTGCAAAGGATTTGGGAATGAAGTACGGTTTTTATGTATCGCCATGGGACCGAAACAGTTATTACTACGGAACAGACAAGTATGTTAAGGATGTCTTCCTCAAACAGTGTGCCGAGCTTGCCGAGTATGGCACAGACCAGTTCGAGATGTGGTTCGACGGTGCCAATGGTGGTGGCGGTTACTATGGTGGCCGTAACACAACAGTGAGCGTTGACCGTGCTACATACTACGATGTTCCTAACCTGCGCGACAGCATCCACAAGGTATGTCCCGACTGTGTTATGTGGGGTGTAGGTGGCGAGGCTCGCTGGATTGGTAACGAGGCCGGTTGGGCAGGCGAGACAAACTGGTCGCCCGAGAACCGTGACTATGCAGGCGAGAACAACGGTATGTACGGAACAGAGACAG
>JAFNWA010000191.1 GCA_017383665.1 Bacteroidaceae bacterium
AGGTTCTTTGATTAAGAGTCATGAAAAAAGGTAATAAGGCTATTTGGATTATAGCGATAGCTTTGGTGCTGTATCTGGCTGTGGGCTTGCTGTTAATGCCACGCAATGGCAAGGTGAATGAAGAGGTTGCAGCCCCTCAGGAGGAGAGTGTTGTAAAGGAAGATAGCCTGCTCTCTTATGCGCTTGGAGTTATTATCTCACAAGATGTTCCCTATGCTATTAGCATGCTTGGCATAAATGAATCGGAGATTGATGATTTTGTCAAGGGTATGCGCGATGCTTTCCCTGTCAATGAATCGCCCGAGGCTGTTGCCTATGCTCGTGGTTTGGTGATGGGTGCAACAGCTCTTGAGACTCTCGACGAGGCCGAGTATGGAATATCACAGAGCGATTCGACAAAGAAAATCAATAAAGCCAAGTTCTTTGAAGGTGTAGAGGCTATGGCTACAGGCAAGAACCTTACAATGACCGTTGAAGAGGCATGGGAATATTATAACAAAGTCGTTTTCTGCACTCCAAGCGAAGCTTTCATGGAGAGAAACAGCACACGCAACGGAGTCCAGACACTTCCAAGTGGTGTCCAAATCAAGATAGAGCGTAATGGTGAGGGCGCAACCCCTGTTGCCGAAAATACCATCGGTTATATCTACAAGGCTTCTTTCATCAATGGCAACTCCTATGACAGTTCGCGTGGCGAGGTTGTTGAGGCTAAAGTCGCAACTTTGTTGCCGGGTCTCATCGATGCGGTAACTGCGCTGCCCGTAGGTACCAAGTGCAAGGTTTACCTGCCCTGGCAGAAAGCCTATGGTGAGAAAGGTAGTGATAATGTACCGCCATACAGCGCTGTTATATATGACATTGAGATTGTGAAAATCGTGAAATAAGAAACACATATTCCATAAAATAAACACTTATAACCGACAAAACATGAAAAACTTAGAATGCAAGGTCGATGTACTTGACCTCAAGATATTGAGCATCATTTCAAAGGATGCGCGAATTCCATTCCGCAATGTTGCAGAGCTGTGTGGCGTGTCACGCGCAGCAATCCATCTTCGTGTGCAGCATCTCATTGACATGGGCATAATCTCGGGCTCATGCTACGAGATTGATGTTCGTCGTCTTGGTTACAAGACCTGTACCTATATCGGTATCCGCCTCGAGCGCGGTTCGATGTACAAGGAAGTGGTAGAGCGTCTGCGCGAGATTCCCGAGGTGGTTGAGTGCTGTTATACAACCGGCCCATACTCAATCCTTGCAAAGATGTACTCAAACGACAATGAGCACCTAATGCAGTTGCTCAACGGCCGCGTACAGGAAATCCCCGGCGTTGTCAGCACCGAGACGATGATTGTGCTTGCCCACAGCATCAAGCGCAACATGCCAATGGAGTAAAAAGAACAAAGATATTCCACAACAGTGACACCCGTGTTTTTCCATGAAAGTACGGGTGTCCTTTGTTTTTAAAATATTATGCAGACAGACAGATTCGACATAAACGGTGAGTTCCGTGCTCTGCACGGCAGTTATCCAATTTGCGCCCGTCGCCCGGTGATTGGCATCACAGCCAATTTTGCCGACGGGAAGGCAACCCTTGCCGAGGCTTATTACCGCTCGGTGCTCGAGGCCGGTGGCGTTCCGCTACTCATTCCGCCTTATCCCGGGCGCGAAGCTCTCATTGAGACGCTCTCGCGTGTCGATGCCGTGCTGCTCACCGGTGGTGCCGACATAGACCCCCGTTACATGAACGAGGAGCCCGACTACTCGCTGCTGCATGGTATTAACCCAAGGCGCGATGAACAGGAACTGCTGCTTGCCCTGCTTGCCGATGCCCGATGCCTACCGATACTTGGTATCTGCCGTGGCGTGCAGACAATAGCAGCCGCCTTTGGCGGTTCGGTGCATCAGGACATATATGCAGCCTTGGGACAACAGCTCCTCAATCACGACCAGGAGCCTGTGGAGCGTGGCATTGCAACACACGATGTCGTTATGAAGCCCGGAAGCCGCCTTGCCCGCATCTTCGGCAGGCACGAACTGGCAGTGAACACCTTTCATCACCAGGCTGTGAGTCGCGTGCCAAGCGGCTTTGAGGTTGTTGCCACTTCGCCCGACGGCGTTGTCGAAGGCATTGAGGCCATCGACGGGCGCAGCATTATTGGCGTTCAATGGCACCCCGAGTCATTCATTATGAATGGCGACGAGAGCATGATGCCGCTTTTCCGCTGGCTTGTGGATGAGGCTGCGCTCTATGCCCGTGTCAATGAACTGCATGGGAAGATATTGACAATAGACTCGCATTGCGACACGCCCATGCTTGCCGAAACAGGCTACCGCCTTGGCGTGCGCGATGATGTCGCGCTTGTTGATTTGCACAAGATGAACGAGGGGTTGTTGGATGCAACCACAATGGTAGCATATATTCCACAAGGCGCGCGCGATGCAGAATCGCTGGAAAAGGCAACAGCCAAGGCCGATGCACTGCTTGCATGGGTAGCTGCTAATGTTGCCGACAATGCAGCAACTGTATCGCTATGCAGCTCTCCAAAGGGGTTGTACGACTTGAAAAGAGAAGGCAAACGCGCAATTATGCTTGGCGTTGAGAACGGCTATGCAATAGGGCTTGATATAAAGAATATCGAGCGCCTGCGCCGTGCCGGAGTGGTATATATGACATTGTGCCACAATGGCGACAACGACATCTGCGACTCGGCCCGTGGCAATGCCGAACATGGTGGTCTAAGTGCCTTCGGCAAGCAGGTCGTTGCCGAGATGAACCGTGTGGGAATGATGATTGACCTTTCGCATGCTGCGGAGAGTACATTCTGGCAAGTGCTTGAATGTAGCGCACAGCCTGTTGTCTGCTCACACTCGTCGTGCCGTGCATTGTGCGACCATCCGCGTAACCTCACCGATGAACAGATGCGTGCGTTGGCGGCCAAGGGTGGAGTGGTGCAGGTGACCATGTATAGCGGTTTCCTGCGCAAAGAGGGTGATGCAACGCTCGATGATTTCTTGCGCCACCTGCAGCATGCAATAGAGGTTGCCGGAATTGACCATGTGGGAATAGGTACCGACTTCGACGGCGACGGAAAGGTGCAGGGCTGTTCATCGGCATCACAGCTGCGCAACATCACACGCGAACTGTTGCGCCGTGGCTACAGCCCTGTAGATATTGAGAAGATATGGGGTAGCAACTGGCTGCGTGTCATGCAACAGGTTCAGGTTGCCGGTATCTAACTCTATTTATTCAATATCTGTTGCTGAATCGAGTTGCCTGATAGGGTGCTTCTTGTTCTGCTTCGCACCCAGTTTCTCAAGTTTTGAGCAGGTTTGCAGGATGCTCTGTCCGTTTGGAGAGAGCTTCTTCTCGCCCTCTTCGTATGCCTTCTGAGCCTTTTTGATGGCATCGCCAATGCTGTCATAGCTCTTCATGAACATGCCCACGCGCTCAAGAATCTCGTTGGCAAGTTCATAGACCTTCTCATGATTCTCGGCCTGTGCAATGTGGGTCCATGTGAGGTTAATCATCCTCAATGCTGCAAAGAGAGTCTGCTCGTCGGCAATGAACACATTCATCTCCATCGCCTTGCGCCACAGGTCGGGCTGTGTGTTGAGCGCAGTCCACAATGCGCCGGTGTGGGGCACGAACATTATTACATAGTCCATTCTTACCTTCGGTGCCTTTATGTATGAAGAATAGTCCTTCTTCGACAACTCCTTCACATGCTTTTGTATGCTCTCGATATGCGCTTTCAGGTGCTTTTGTCGCTCCTCCTCGTTCTCGGCATTTATGTAGTCCATAAACGCTGTCAGCGACACCTTGGAGTCAATGATTATCTCGCGGTTGTTGTCAATGTGCATTATTACATCCGGGCGCAGGTTACCGCCTGTGTCGGTACGCACCACATTACCGGCTGCATCGCGAATGGTGGCCTGCATCTCGTAGTGAACGCCCTGTGTCAGGCCTTGCGATTCCAGCAGCTCGCCCAGCACACGCTCGCCCCAATCGCCCTGTACCTTGCTCCTGTGCTTGAACACTCGCGCCAGCTCGTCGGCACTCTCTTTGGCTGCCACGCTGTGCTTCATCATGTTCTCAAGATTCACCTTCATCTCGCTACTCAGTTCCGCATGCTTCAGGGTGTTGTCGCTCATCGTCTTTTTCATCTTCTCTATGGTCTCGCGCAGAGGGGTTACAATCTGTCCCAGGTTGGTGTTGCTCGACTCGGCAAACTCCTTCTGTCTCTGTTTCAGCATCTCGTCGGTTGCACTCTTTACCTGTGCCGTAACCTTTTCCATTGTCTCGTCAAAAAGTTCCTGCTGAGCCTTTGTCGCCTGTTCGTGTCTCTTCTCCTGTGCCGCCATTGCTTCGCGCGACTGTCTCTCGGCGTCACTCTTGGCCTCGGCAATGCGCTTCTCGCATTCAGCCTTTATTGTCTCAATCTGCTCTTTGGCCTCGCTCTTTGCGGTTGCTATCTGTTGTTGGAAGTTCACTGCAGCCTGCTCGGCATTGGCTCTCTCGCTGTCAAGTTGCCATTTGAGTTTGTCGGCTGTGTTTTGCAACTCCTTGCTCTTGCTGCGTGCAAAAACTATGCCCACAACCGCGCCCAGCACTGTTCCTGTTATGATTGCTAAAATTGTTTCCATGGCAATGTTGTTTAGTCATTTGTGGCTTTGTGGTGTGTGATGATTCTTGCCATCCGTCTTTGTGCTTTGGAATGGCGGCTGGAAAAGCTTTCATCCCAATGTGATTAGAACACCTTGTGTGGGTAGAGTGGCAGTTCCTTGCAAATATCCTGCGCTACATCCATGCAACGCAACGACTCGGCAAACTGCTCGGGAGTGCGCGCACCCACCAGTACCGATGTCACACCCTCCTGTGCAAGAACCCAGGCAAGCGACATTGTTGCGAGCGTCTCACCGTGTTCAACGGCTATGGCATTGAGGGTGTTAAGATACTCTTGCAGTTGCGGCGATAGTTTCTCCTGCTGCAATGAACCGCCAAGCGTCATTCTCGAACCTTCAGGAATACCGTTTAGATAGTGCGATGTGAGCAACCCCTGTGCAAGTGCCGAGAACGAGATGAAGCCCATTCCGTTCTCCTTGCAATAGGCAGGGATGCCCTCCTCTTGCACTGCACGGTCGAGCAGGTTCAAGCGCCCCTGGAAAATCAATGGCGGCACGCCCTGCCTGTGCAGGAACTCGTTTGCATACTTGAGGGCATCAAGCGGCCAACGCGATATGCCAATGTAGAGAGCCTTGCCGGCGCGCACAATATCCACCAGTGCCTGCAGTGTCTCGTCGAGCGGAGTGACAGGGTCATAGCGGTGAATGTAGAAAAGGTCGATATAGTCGAGCTGCAGGCGTTTCAAGCTTTGGTCAAGACTGGCCATAAGGTGCTTGCGCGAACCCCAACTGCCATAAGGCCCCTGCCACATGTCATAGCCGGCTTTTGTAGCAATGAACAGCTCGTCGCGGTGCGATGCAAAATCCTGTTTCAGCATGCGCCCGAGCAACTCCTCGGCGGCACCCGGAGGCGGGCCGTAGTTGTTGGCAAGGTCGAGATGAGTTACCCCGTTGTCGAATGCAAGATGCACAATGTCGCGGCAATTCTCGTACGAGGCATTGGCACCGAAGTTCTGCCAGAAACCAAGACTCACCTTTGGCAACAGCACGCCACTGTTGCCGCAACGGCGGTAAACCTTGTCGGCAGCAGCATATCTCGCATCAGAAGCAACATACTCTTTCATAACTTTCCATTACTTGATTATGTGCGAAGATACAAAAAACTTTCAATGTTTTTGCATGTTAGACTGGTTTTGCTTGGCAAATATTCACGCCCGGCAAAACACGGAAGAGATGACTGCATCAATGACCTATTGGGCGTTCCGCTCTGCCTCAATCAGCGCATGTTTGCGCTCTACAGCCTCCCCGTCGCGCTCGCCAAAGTAACCACCTATTGAACCGTCTGCAGCCACCACACGATGACACGGCACCAAGGGAGCGAAAGGATTGCGCTTCAATGCCTGCCCCACAGCCTGTGCACTGCGGCACCCGATGCGCCTTGCAAGCTCGCCATAAGTGATAGTCTCCCCTGCCGGAACATTCAACAGTTCCAGATAGACCCGCCTTTGAAACGGCGTGATTTCGGTCGATTCTTCTATCAGCTTGCGTATGTCCATGTGGTGTGGATTAGAAATGTTTAGTCACTTGTGGCTGTGTGTGATAACCTAGAGCGTTAATCATATCGAGGTTGTAATGCTCTACCTCTCATTCAACCTTACGAGATCCCTCTGTTTGAACTAATAAAGAATTCTTTACAGTTCGATTAGTGTCTAATTTACTACTCTGCCTGCTCGTAATAGTACGAATAGTCAATACCCTTCATGAATGTCTCGCGGTCATTGATTTTGTCGGTCAAAGCAGATTGCAAAAGCCGCTTGATGTCCGACGAGTCGGCGACACTTTTTTGCATCGCATTCAAGTAGCCGTTCTTGTTAATCTTGCTCCAATCAACACATTTCTGCAACTGCTTTTTGAGAATCAAATCGAGCCAAATACGAGTCGCACGGCCATTACCCTCACGGAACGGGTGAGCGATG
>JAFNWA010000192.1 GCA_017383665.1 Bacteroidaceae bacterium
GTCTATGACAAAGCATGGTTGCAGGCTGCAGCCTGTGAGAGTGGAATTGATGCTTCACTTTTTGAAAAGGCCGATGAGCGTGAATCAAACTCGCTGTTTGGTGGTTTCTTCAGTATTCACGGTTCAATATCGGAGTATTTTTCGGGCGGCAACTGCATTGACAACGACAACCTTTTTGAAATTCAGAGCGATGCGATACGCAATATCGCACAGAGCGAGAGTTGTATAATTGTAGGTCGCTGTGCCGAGTATGTGTTGCGTGATCATCCGGCAATGCTCAGCGTGTTTATAACAGCCGACCAGAATGACCGTGTCGAGCGCATCATGCGTGGCGAGAGTCTGGAGCGTGATGCAGCTGTTGAATTCATTGAGAAAAATGACAAGAAGCGTCGTTCGTATCATGATTACTATGCCACCACGCATTGGGGCGAGGCAAGCAGCTATGACCTTTGTGTGAATATGTCACGGTTGGGCATTGACGGGACTGTCGAGTTGATTAAGCAGTATCTTGCAGCGCGCCTCGCCAAATGAAACGCATAGGAATCCTTTCCGACACACATGGTTATTGGGACGACCGCTATCTGTTGCATTTTGCCGATTGTGACGAGATATGGCATGCCGGTGACATTGGCACTCCGTTGATTATTGAACGCCTCGAGGAGCATTGCCCTGTGCGTGCCGTATGTGGGAATATTGATGGGCGGGAACTGAGCCTCCGTTTTGACGATGTGCAGCATTTCAAGATAGAGGAGTGCAATGTGATGATGACTCACATTGGCGGTTATCCCGGGAAATACTCTCCCGGAATACGCAAGGAGTTATACGATGCGAGGCCAAATCTCTTTGTTGCCGGGCACTCTCACATACTCAAGGTTATGCACGATGATGTCTTGGGATGCCTGCATGTAAATCCGGGTGCAGCCGGCAGGCAAGGATGGCAGGTTGTGCGTACGCTTGTGAAACTTACAATAGACGGCAAGGAAATCAAGGATCTTGAAGTTATTGAATTGTCATAGCAAGTCTCAATTAAATGAGATTAAAGTAAGGATAAATTTCCCAGTGTAAGGCAAATTGTTTATCTTCGCGAGTTGAATTTAAGAAAATTATATACAAAATGGATAATATGGATTGGTCAAACATTGGATTTGGTTACAGAAAAACCAATGGAAATGTGCGCTGCTATTATAAAGATGGTGCATGGGGTGAGGTTGAGGTTTCTACGGACGAATATATAAATATTCACATGGCGGCAACCTGTTTACACTATGGTCAGAGCGCCTTTGAGGGTCTAAAGGCTTTTCGTGGCAAGGACGGAAAGGTTCGCGTTTTCCGTCTCGAAGCCAATGCTGAGCGTTTGAGAAATAGTTGTGATGGTATTCTGATGCCACATATCAGTACGGAACTTTTCCGCGAAATGGTTACTAAGGTGGTAGAACACAATATTGATTTTGTTCCTCCTTATGAAAGCGGTGCTTCGCTCTACATACGCCCTCTCCTCATTGGAACAAGTGCACAGGTCGGTGTAAATCCATCCAAGGAGTATCTTTTTGTAATGTTTGTTACTCCTGTGGGTCCCTATTTCAAGAAGGGTTTTGCTGTGAATGATTTTGTAATATACCGCCATTGCGACCGTGCGGCTCCTCTTGGTACCGGCCGTTATAAGGTTGGTGGCAACTATGCTGCCGGAATGAAGGCAAGTTGTCAAGCTCATAGCGAGGGCTATGCGTGCGAAATATATTTGGATGCAAAGGAGAAAAAATATATTGATGAGTGCGGCGCAGCCAACTTTATAGGTATAAAAGGTAATAGCTATGTGACGCCTAAATCTACATCCATACTGCCTTCAATTACAAACAACAGCCTTATGCGACTTGCAGCCGATATGGGTATGACAGTGGAGCAGCGACAAATTCCGGAGGAAGAACTTTCCACATTTGATGAGGCCGGTGCTTGCGGTACGGCTGCTGTAGTTTCGCCGATAGGTCGCATTGACGATGTTGAAAAGGGTGTCTCTTATGTGATTTCAAAAGATGGCAAACCGGGCCCTGTTCTTACAGAACTTTACACAAAACTGCGTGCAATACAGTATGGAGATATTGCCGACCCTTATGGCTGGGTAACTGTCATTGAATAATGATAATGGTATGGGAAAAGGAAAACTGAAGAAATTTGCCGACATGGCGGCATATCCGAATGTCATTGAACATCCCTATTCGATGATTGATGATGTGGATTTTCCGCTTAAAGGCAATTGGAAACATGACTTTTTTAAGAATGATAATCCGATAGTTCTTGAATTGGGTTGCGGTAGGGGTGAATATACAGTAGCTCTTGCTCGTCGCTTCCCCAACAAGAATTTTATTGGAGTAGATATAAAAGGAGCGCGAATGTGGACCGGTGCAACCGAGGCTCTCGAGGATGGCCTGGCAAATGTAGGTTTCTTGCGTACCAATATTGAAATTATTGATCGTTTGTTTGCTGCAGGTGAGGTGAGTGAGATTTGGCTCACATTCCCCGATCCCCAGATGAAGAAACAGACAAAGCGTCTTACATCGTCCCTTTTCCTTGCGCGTTACCGCAATATTCTTTCAAGTGATGCTGTTGTGCACTTGAAGACTGATAGTAACTTCATGTTTACATATACCAGGTATATAACCCAGGTTAACAACCTGCCCGTAGTGGAGTGTATTGAAGATGTGCATGGACAGGAAGAGGTGAGTGATGTGCTACAAATACGCACCTATTACGAATCGCAGTGGCTGTCACGCGGAATAACAATAAAATACATCGCCTTCAATCTGCCGGCAATGGAACAATATACCGAGCCCGATGTTGAGATTGAATTGGATGAGTATCGTAGCTATGGACGCAGCAAGAGGAGCTGTCTTGAAACAACCAAATAACAGGAAAGAATTCATGTTCAAACATATTGTAATGTGGCGCTTCATTGATGGCGCAAATGGAAAGAGCAAGGCCGAGCACGCCTTGTGGGTGAAAGAACATCTTGAGGCTCTCGTTGGTGTCATTCCCGAGATAAAGGCTCTCGAGGTGGGTATAAATGTGTGCAATGCTGCTACAGCATATGATGCTGTTCTGGTTTCGGTTTTTGACGATGCCGATGCTATGGAACGCTATAAAGTGCATCCTGCACACATGGAGGTTGCTACATATTTTAAAGGTATAACCGAAGGTCGTGCAGAGGCCGACTATAACATCTGATTCATTTGACTATGGCGCTCTATCCAAAACTTATAATGGATGCACTTGAAAAGGTGCGTTATCCGGGTAACGGCAAGAACCTTGTGGAGGCTGGAATGGTCGATGACAATATACGCATTGACGGAAACAAGGTGAGTTTCTCGCTTATCTTTGACAAACCAACCGACCCGTTTATCCGTTCGGTGGTTAAATCGGCCGAGGCTGCCATTCACATGTATGTGGGCAAAAATGTTGAGATTGAGGGTAATATCAGCGTTGTGAGCCGTCAGGCAATGCGCCCCGAGGTGGGCAAGTTCTTGCCGCAGGTGAAGAATGTCATTGCTATTTCGTCGGGAAAAGGTGGTGTAGGCAAATCAACAGTGTCTGCAAATCTCGCAATCGCATTGGCACGCCTTGGCTACAAGGTTGGTCTGCTTGATGCCGATATCTTCGGCCCTTCTATTCCAAAGATGTTCAGCGTAGAGGATGCCCGTCCCTACAGCGAGCATATTGATGGTCGTGATCTTATCAAGCCTATAGAAAGATATGGAGTAAAATTGCTCTCTATCGGTTTCTTTGTGGATCCCGACCAGGCTATTCTGTGGCGTGGTGGTATGGCAAGCAATGCCTTGAAACAACTTATTGCCGATGCCAATTGGGGCGAATTGGACTACTTCCTCATTGACCTCCCTCCCGGTACAAGCGATATACACCTTACCATTGTGCAATGCCTTGCATTGACAGGTGCTGTTGTAGTGACAACGCCGCAGGAGGTGGCTTTGGCCGCCGCCATAAAGGGTGTGAATATGTTTATCAATGACAAGGTGAGCGTGCCTATACTTGGTTTGGTTGAGAATATGGCCTGGTTTACCCCGGCCGAGTTGCCCAATAATAAATATTACATTTTTGGTAAGGACGGCGGTAAGCGTATGGCTGAATCGTATGGTATTCCTCTTATCGGACAGATACCTCTTGTGCAGAATATATGCGAGAGTGGAGATGCCGGTGCCCCGGCTGCAATAAATGTTGCTTCGCCCGACGGTCAAGCCTTTATGCAGGTTGCGGCAGCACTTGTTGAACAGACTGATAGGCGCAATTCAGAACTGCCAAAGAGTAAAATCGTCGGTGTACAATAAAAAAGTATCGGCAGCATCTTTGTGTGCTGCCGATATTTTTTTGTTTACATTTTTTTCACTTGGAGATAGAAGTATATTGCTGCTGCGATGAAAAGTACTCCAATTATGCCATATATCCATCTTGCGCCCTTGCGCTTAAATCTCTTTACAAGGTAACGGGTGTTCTCGGTTGTAAAGAACCACTCCCAATCAAGCAGTGATGCCAGCAGGGCTGTGATGCCTGCCAATAGAAATATGAGCTGTATAATGTGGTGTATTATCATAGATTACTGCTCTTGCGGTGTCCAACCTTGAGCTTTCAGCTGCATTTCGACGCCGTCGCGTGTGATGAGTGCAAGTCCCATGTTGTCGCTCACAATATGTCCCACAACGCGTACATCCTTCATTGCTGCCACCTTCTCGTGGTCGGCAATGGGGACTGTGAACAACAATTCATAGTCCTCGCCACCTCCCAATGCACAGGTTATGACATTCAGGTTCAGTTCCTCTGCCATAATTGCTGTCTGGTAGTCAATGGGTATGCGCTCCTCGTAGATGCGGCATCCCACGCCGCTCTGCTTGCAGATGTGCATGAGTTCAGATGCAAGGCCGTCGCTGATATCCATCATCGCAGTTGGCTTGATATTCTCGCTGCGCAGTTTCTCAATGATGTCTTTTCTTGCTTCGGGTTTTAATTGGCGTTCAAGGATATATTCCTTACCCGAGAAATCGGGCTGCATATCTTTGCCGGCTGTCGCAATCTTCTCGCGCTCAAGTAGCTGCAGTCCCATGTATGCTGCACCCAAGTTGCCTGTAACACAGATGAGGTCGGTCTCCTTTGCACCATCTCTTCTCACTGCAGTTCCCTTGGGGGCAGTTCCTGTTGCAGTGATGCTTATGGCTAGTCCTGTGAGTGATGATGTAGTGTCGCCGCCGATAATGTCAACGCCATACTGCTCGCACGCAAGGCGCATGCCCGAGTACAACTCCTCAACATCCTCAATGCAGAACTTGCGGCTCAAAGCTAGCGATACGGTAATCTGCTTTGGAGTGCCGTTCATTGCGTATATATCCGAGATATTGGCAACTACAGCCTTGTATCCAAGGTGCTTGAGCGGGAAATATGTGAGGTCAAAGTGAACGCCCTCCATGAGCAGGTCTGTGGTGACGAGAACCTCCTCGTCACCGCTGAACTGCAATATGGCAGCATCATCGCCAACTCCCTTCACGGTCTCTTTGTTGGCAGGTGTAATCTCCTTTGTCAGTCGCTCGATGAGGCCGAACTCGCCGAGTGATGATATTTCTGTGCGTGTTTTAGTGTTCATGGCTGTTTGTTATGCGCGGTTTACGATTTCGCGGAATATTGTTGTCATCTTTGGCTGTGCCTCGTCGGCAGCCTTCTGAACCTCCTCGTGGCTGCACTCGACAACGATGCCCTCCACGCCAAGGTCAGTGATTACTGAGATACCGAACACGCGGATTCCGCAGTGGCGAGCGACGATAACCTCGGGTACTGTTGACATGCCGACAGCATCACCGCCCATGCGGTGGAACATGCGGTATTCGGCAGGTGTCTCAAATGTAGGACCCTGTGTGCCAAGGTATATGCCTTCAACTACGCGGATGCCTTTCTCGGCTGCAATCTCCTTTGCCATTGCTATGAGACCCTTGTCATATGCCGCACTCATGTCGGGGAAACGGTCGCCATAAGGGATATTCTTGCCGCGCAAAGGATGCTCGGGGAAGAAGTTTATGTGGTCATTGATGATCATGAGGTCACCGATGAGGAAATCGGGGTTCATGCCACCGGCTGCGTTTGATACAAAGAGTGTCTTGATGCCAAGTTCACGCATTACTCGTACGGGGAATGTTACCTCTTTCATTGAATAGCCCTCATAGAAGTGGAAACGGCCCTGCATTGCCATAATCTCCTTGTTGCCGAGTTTTCCAAAGATGAGCTTTCCTGAATGACCCTCTACGGTAGAAAGCGGAAAGTTTGGAATATCCTTGTATTCAATCTCATATTTGTCGGTAATCTCATTTACAAGGCTACCAAGGCCGGTACCCAATATAATTGCGGTTTCTGGGGCTGTCGTCATCTTGCCTTTGAGGAACTCAGCTGTTTCTTGGATTTTCTGTAACATAGTTGTATATATTTTGGTTAAACAATTTCTCTTCTCCGTTAAGTATTTCCATTTCAATTGGCATCACATATGTGTTGTCGCGCATTGTCTGTGGCAAGTCTTCACGGTTCAACAGTCTTGATGCATCCTTCTCGGTCGTTACAATCATTCCGTTGCCACCCTCCTTGAACTGCTTCGCAATCTCCTCGAACTCGCTGCTGCTGAAATTGTGATGGTCGCCATACTGCATGAGTGTGACATTGGCTCCACGGTTCTCGAGCTCTGCTTTCAGCGGTTGCGGTTTGGCAATTCCTGTTACAAGCAGGACATTGCTTCCTGGTTGCATCTCCTTGCACTCTCCCGTATTGAACAGGCTGTATAAATTGCCGTACTTTATGGTCGAGAAATAGACCGGAATATTCTTGTATCTACCAATAAACTCACGGCAGCTTTTTATCTGCTCTGCTGTCATCTCCTTGCATTTTGTCATTATGACAATATCAGCTCTTCTTATTCCTGAAATTCTCTCACGCAATCTCCCGAATGGCATCACGCAATCCTTCCAGATGGGGCGGTTGCTGTCAATGAGAAGTATGTTGAGCCCGGCCTTTACATGGCGGTGCTGGAAGGCATCGTCGAGCAGAATTACCTGGATGTCCTTCTCCTCTTTCATCAACTGTTCAATTCCGTTGACACGCTTCTCGCATACAGCAACATCAATCTCCTTGAATTTGTTCTTTATCTGGAAAGGTTCATCACCAATTTGTTGCATTGTGGAATTACAGTCTGCCTTGATGTATCCCTTGCTTTTACGCCCGTATCCACGGCTCAATACGGCAATATGGTATCTCTTGCCAAGCAATCGTGCAATATATTCCGTGTGCGGTGTCTTGCCGGTTCCGCCAACAGAAATATTTCCTATGCAAATAGTGGGGATATCGAACTCTCGGCTTTTGATAATGCTTGTATCAAAAGCCCTGTTTCTTGCAGCCATTATCCATGCATAGGGGTTGAGGCTGTCTGTCAAATTGCGTAGAATACTTCTTTTTATTCTGGACATGACAAGAATCTGGTGTATCTATGCAAAAATAGGAAAATATTCACAAATGTCGGGCGCTTTTTCGGCTTTTTTATCTTGTGTGGCTGTTGTGAAATGTTAAAAAAACTTATTTTTGTTATTTTTTTGCGATAGAGGCAATGATTTTTGAATATTTGTTCACTGATTCGAAAAAAAAAACTACTTTTGTCGTGAAATAGAGTGCTGATTTGCAAGAAATGTTGTAAATTGCAACCCGATTAGCGACCAACTGTGCCCATGGAAAGATGCTCGAGTGGTTGAAGAGGCACGCCTGGAAAGCGTGTATACGCCAAAAGCGTATCGGGGGTTCGAATCCCCCTCTTTCCGCAATGAATGAATAAATTAACTTGAAATATTAACTAAAAATTACACAAAATGAAAAAACTTTTTGCAATCGTTGCAATGTTGGGATTGTTCGCAACAACCCAAGCTTATGCTGAGGAAAAAGCTCCTGAGGCAGTTGCTGCTTCTGAGAATGTGAATCCTACTGAGAATGGCGCAGACCAGGCTGCCGCTGATCAGAATGTTGAGCTATTGAAGGCTGAATATTCAAGATTGGAGGCATTGCTCGCAGATTCTTCAAAGATGGAGGCTGCTGAGCTCGCGGCTACTAAATTGCAGCTTGATTCAGTTAAGTTCCAGCTCGATTCTATTGCTGCTGCTTCTGAAGTTGTTGAAGAGGAAGTTCAGGTTGAGGCAGTATCAGAGGGTGGTATCGTTGGTGTACACAAAGGTTTGAAGACAAAGTTCATCGAGGGTGGTCCTGAGTTTATGGCTCTCGTGTCTATCGCTTTGGTTATCGGTCTTGCTTTCTGTATCGAGCGTATCATTTACTTGAGCCTTGCAAAGGTTAACGCAAAGAAGCTCATGCTGAAAGGATGTACTTCAAGTGCTACGGCAACAATTACTTAAATTACTTCGCCAAACACTTTGATTTAAATATATATAAGTAAAGAC
>JAFNWA010000193.1 GCA_017383665.1 Bacteroidaceae bacterium
ATGACACTGCGCAGCTAATCTTCCGTCCTTCCGTCTAAAAACCAAGCATACAAAACAACGACGCCGCTCCGGGAAAGAGCGGCGTCTATCGTTAATGCAACACATTCGTTTTACTTGAACTCGTCCCAGCTCTTCACCGGCATTGAGTTAATGTCAATCTTGCAGAATGAGCGGATGAACGCGCTTGCAAGGCGGGCGTTTGTAATAAGTGGAATATTGTGGTCAATTGCCGCACGACGAATTCTGTAACCGTTTGTGAGCTCACGCTTGGTGTGGTTCTTTGGAATGTTTATTATAAGGTCGAAACGGTGGTCGGCAATCATCTGCATTACATTGTTGTCGGCAGCCGGGTCTTCATCGGGCCACATTACAGGTGTTGTTGCAATGCCATGCTCATTGAGGAACTTTGCAGTGCCCGATGTCGCAAAGATGTTGTAACCCTTCTGTGCAAGAAGCGCTGCTGGCTCAAGCAAATCAACCTTTGACTTGGCTGCGCCTGAAGATACCATAACATTCTTCTCAGGCACGCTGTAACCTACAGCAATCATTGCATTGAGAAGTGCCTCTTCAAAGTCGTCACCAATGCAACCAACCTCACCGGTTGATGACATGTCAACGCCCAATACAGGGTCGGCCTGATGCAAGCGGCTGAATGAGAACTGTGATGCCTTCACGCCGATGTGGTCGATGTCGAATGCCGATTTATCTGGCTTGCTGTATGGCGCACCGAGCATGATTCGTGTAGCTGTCTCAATGAAGTTGCGCTTGAGTACCTTTGAAACGAATGGGAACGAGCGTGATGCACGCAGGTTACACTCGATAACCTTAACTTCGTTGTTCTTTGCAAGGAACTGTATGTTGAAAGGTCCTGAGATGTTCAACTCCTTGGCAATGCGGCGGCAAATCTTCTTGATGCGGCGTGCTGTCTCAAAGTATATCTTCTGTGCAGGGAACACAAGTGTTGCATCACCTGAGTGTACACCGGCAAACTCAACATGCTCGGAGATTGCATACTCCACCACCTCACCGTTCTGTGCTACAGCGTCGAACTCAATCTCCTTTGTATCTGTCATGAACTGTGATACCACAACCGGGAACTCCTTAGATACATCTGCAGCCATCTTCAAGAACTCATGCAGTTCCTCCTCGTTGTAGCAGACATTCATAGCAGCACCTGAAAGCACATACGAAGGACGCACTAGTACAGGATAGCCTACTTTATCTACGAACTCCTTCATGTCCTCGAGGCTTGTGAGCTCCTTCCATGCAGGCTGGTCGATGCCGAGCAGGTCAAGCATAGCCGAGAATTTGTGACGGTTTTCTGCGCGGTCAATTGAAAGTGGCGATGTACCAAGGATGGGCACTGCCTGACGGTGCAGTTTCATGGCAAGGTTGTTCGGAATCTGGCCACCTACAGAAACTATTACACCACCCGGCTGCTCAAGGTCAATGACATCGAGTACTCGCTCAAATGACAATTCGTCGAAATAGAGGCGGTCGCACATATCGTAGTCGGTAGATACGGTCTCGGGGTTGTAGTTAATCATTATTGACTTGTATCCAAGCTTGCGTGCTGTCTGCACTGCGTTCACTGAACACCAATCAAACTCAACCGATGAACCGATGCGGTAAGCACCTGAACCAAGAACAACGACAGATTTGTCGGTCTTGTAGTAGTTGACATCGTAGCCTGTTGTGCCATAGGTCATGTATAGGTAGTTCGTCAACTCGGGGTGCTCCGATGCTACAGTGTTGATGCGCTTAACGGCAGGGAGAATGCCCAGTTCCTTACGGCGTGCACGCACTGCAAGGTTGCCGGTCTCCATGTTCTTCTGCTCCTTGAGTACGAAGCG
>JAFNWA010000194.1 GCA_017383665.1 Bacteroidaceae bacterium
ATCTGTTCCAAAATCATAAAATTGATTACTACCTTTTTCCATTTTTCATTATCTTTGCAACAAAGATAGTGAAAAAAACTATATGGTTGTATTCTTGTTACATATTCTTATTATGGTAGGCCCCCCGGGCAGCGGAAAGTCAATGATGGCTAAACGCCTGCCATCAATCCTGCCGCCCCTGACACTCGAAGAGAGCCTTGAAACGACAAAGATACACTCTGTAAGTGGCATGATGCCCGACGGGATATCGCTCATCACGCAGCGCCCCTTCCGCAGCCCACACCACACCATCTCATCAGTAGCCCTGTGTGGCGGTGGCTCGAACCCGAAGCCCGGAGAGATTTCACTTGCACATAACGGTGTGCTGTTCCTCGACGAGTTGCCGGAGTTCAGCCGCGATGTGCTTGAGGTGATGCGCCAACCGCTCGAAGACCGCAAAATTTGCGTTGCACGCGCCAACTACAAGGTTGAATACCCTGCCGGTATAATGTTTGTTGCATCAATGAACCCCTGCCCCTGTGGCTACTATAACCACCCCACCAAGGCCTGCACCTGCAGCCCCGGGCAAGTACAGCGCTACCTTAACAAGATAAGTGGCCCGCTGCTCGACCGCATTGACCTGCAAATCGAGATAACGCCCGTACCATTCGAGGAGATATCGAAAACCGCCCCCGGCGAGCCAAGCGCTGTGATACGCGAGCGCGTTGTTGCAGCCCGCAAGATACAGGAAGAACGATACAAAAACGAGAAGGGTATCTACTGCAACGCACAGATGACACCCAAGCTCATAGCAAAATATGCAGTGCTTGATGAGACAAGCCTTGCAATGCTAAAGACTGCCATGGCACGCTTTGACCTCTCGGCACGCGCCTACGACCGCATACTAAAGGTCGCTCGCACCATTGCCGACCTGGACAACAGCGAGAACATACAGTTCCAGCACATAGCCGAGGCCATAGGCTACCGCAACCTCGACCGCGGCAGCTGGGGAACTTAAACAAGCTGAAAGATGAAAGGTGAAAGGTGAAAGCTCGTGCAAACGAGCAAAATGCAAAGCTCGCTTTAGCATTTTACTGCGAGTGTAGCCGAGTTTCAAGCGCACAAAGTGCGGTTAAAGCTGAAAACGGAAAACTTGGCCGCACGGAATGCGGTTAAAGATTAAACAGAATCAATTGACAAATGGAAATAAACAATATATGCATATACTGCGCATCGAGCAACAAGGCTGCCGAGATTTACGGCGATACAGCGTATGAACTTGGAGCGCTCCTTGCCAAAGAAGGAATAACCGTTGTCACCGGCGCCGGGAGCATCGGGCTCATGCGCAAGGTTGAGGATGGCGCGCTAGACAATGGAGGCAAAGCCATTGGTGTTATTCCACAGTTTATGGTTGACCAGAACTGGCACCATACCGGACTCACCGAGTTACATATAACCGGTTCTATGCACGAGCGCAAGCAGATGATGGCTAACCTGAGTGATGCAGTCATTGCACTGCCGGGCGGATGTGGAACAATTGAGGAACTGAGCGAAATCATCACTTGGAAACAATTGGGTCTTTATTTGAACCCAATTGTAATATTGAACATCAACGGTTACTACAACCACTTCATAGCACAGCTCGAAAAAGCTGTTGAGGAGCATTTCATGGGCGAGATACACAGCAAGATATGGAGCGTAGCAACAACACCTGCCGAAGCTCTTGAGGCCATACGCAACACACCACGCTGGGATAAAGAGGTGAGGAAATACGCAGCACTATGACAGATACGCTGGCGCCATATAACATGACAAATGACAACGGCATATTGCTGTTGCTCATTCTTAACCTCGTGAGCATATCATATGTCATCCTCATGAACGGAGTAAACATCTTCGAGCGCACGAAATGTATCTTTTACTACGAAAACAAGACGCTGCCATACAATGACAGGACGCATATTACAAAAATATGCAACTTGATTATGGACTTCCAATTCGTTTTTTATGCGACGATTCTCTCTACTGCGATATTAGGAAGACATTTTCACAACATAACGAACGAGAATGCCATCATCATGATTTTCACTTTGGCGGCACTGCTCACGGCATTCATTCTTGTCAAGCGAGGGATACACTACACTGTCAACAGCATACTCTTTTCAAACAGCATAGCAGGTGAATGGGACAGTTTCTATTCCTTTACAATAAAACTGTGGGGATTCTTGCTGACACCGGCCGTTTTGTCCATTTTATTTGTCCCTCAAATACCTTTAAGATTTGTTGAAATTTATTCTATTTTGACCCTTG
>JAFNWA010000014.1 GCA_017383665.1 Bacteroidaceae bacterium
GACTCGTAGCCGTGGTTGCGCGCAGCCTCAATTACATCCTTCAAGCAAGCGTCAACAGCAAGGACAGCCTTCTCAATTGCACTGTAAATACCTGTGTGGCCCACCATATCACCGTTGGCGAAATTAACAACGATGAAATCGTACTTTTCGCTGTTGATTTCGTTAACGAGTTTCTCCTTAACCTCGTATGCGCTCATCTCGGGCTGCAAGTCGTATGTTGCAACCTTGGGCGATGGAACAAGGATGCGCTCCTCGCCATCGTATGGAGTCTCGCGACCACCATTGAAGAAGAATGTTACATGAGCATACTTCTCGGTCTCGGCAATGTGCAACTGCTTCATGCCTTGCTTTGCGATGAACTCGCCAAGTGTGTTCTCTACATTCTCCTTGTCGAAGAGGATGTGAACGCCTGTGAACTTGGCATCGTATGGTGTCATGCAGTAGTACTGCAAGCCGGGGATTGTGTGCATTCCCTCGGCCGGCATATCCTCCTGTGTGAGAACAACTGTGAGCTCCTTGGCACGGTCGTTACGGTAGTTGAAGAAGATTACTGCATCGCCCTCGCCAATGCGGCCGTCGAAGTTTGTATTTACGATTGGCTTGATGAACTCGTCGGTAACGCCCTCCTCGTATGACTCCTTAACGGCTGCAACCATGTCGGCTGCAGGCTTGCCCTCGCCGCTGACGATGAGGTCATAAGCAATCTTCACGCGCTCCCAACGCTTGTCGCGGTCCATTGCATAGTAACGGCCAACGATTGTTGCAAGCTTGAGGCCCTTTGATGTCAAATCCTCTATAAAGCCTGCACCGCTCTTTGGGTCGGTGTCACGACCATCCATAAAGCAGTGTACATAGGCGTTCTCAATGCCCTGCTCGGCTGCGAACTTGTACATTGCCTCGAGGTGCTCGAGTGAGCTGTGTACACCGCCGTCCGATGTCAAGCCCATGAAGTGAAGCTTCTTGCCGTTTGCCTTTGCATACTCAACAGCGGCAACCAACTGTGGGTTCTGAGCGATTGAGCCGTCGGCAATGGCACGGTTTATCTTGAGCAAATCCTGATATACGACGCGGCCTCCACCGATGTTGAGGTGACCTACCTCGCTGTTACCCATCTGCCCTGCAGGAAGACCTACATTCTCACCACTTGCCTGGAGCTGTGATGTTGGATAAACAGATGTCAAATGATCCCAGTAAGGTGTAGGTGTGTTGAAAATAACATCGCCTTTGCCGTGGTTACCAACACCCCAACCGTCGAGAATTACCAATAATGCTTTGTTTGCCATAGTATTTAATGTTTAAAATTTTAATGAATTCCAATCGTCGCGGAACAGCCGCGACAACGGCATTGTACAAAATGCTTTGCAAAGATACTATTTTTTATTGAGCAGACTTATACAAAATCGTGAAAAATGTACAAAAAAGGCTATGAATGGTAAATATTATTTAAAATATAAAAATAAGAAGTGAAAAAGGCGCAGCAGAAGGGGCAAAGCTGCCAAAAAATAAGTATCTTCGCAGCAATTATTTGGTAATTTAGGTCAATAACGCCCCAAAGACACAACAGAACCCCTGATATGCCACACCCACTTCATCTTTTCAGTCATTGCCCCAAATGCGGAAGCAACGATTTCAACGAGAATGATTTCAAGTCGAAGCGCTGCGGCAAATGTGGTTTTGTCTATTACTTCAACCCTTTGGCTGCGACGGTGGGCATTATAATGAACGGCAAGGGTGAAATTCTGGTGGCACGCCGCGCCAAAGAACCGGCAAAGGGGACACTTGACCTGCCGGGTGGCTTCTGCGACAGCTACGAAACGGCCGAGGAGGGGGTGAAACGCGAAATTGAGGAGGAGACCGGGTTGAGGGTGAGCAAGATGCGTTACCTGTTCAGTATTCCGAACAGATACATATACTCGGGCATGGAACTGCATACCATGGATTTGTTTTTCCATTGTATGGTCGATGACACCTCCACTCTCATTGCCGACGATGATGTTGCAGACCTACAATGGATTGCCATTGACAATTTAGAGAGTGCAGATTTTGGACTTGAATCTATAAGAACCGGCATTGAAAAACTTAAGGATATAAAAAACACGCTATAAAAAATGAAAAGAAGCATCTTTTTTCTGCTGTGTGCCTCAATTGGGCTTGTGGCAACAGCACAGACTGACAACAGGGAAGGACTCATTGATGAGTGTCAGCGCCTCTACTCCGACGGTGAATACACGACTGCTCTCTCTCTGCTTGAGAGACTCGACATCAAGAAGCTTGACAAGGAGAAGAGACAAGAGGCAGAACTGCTCATCGCGTTAAACACATACGAAAACGATGCACTTGCAGGGCGTGCGCTTATGTTGCAGTACCTCGCCGACTATCCCGAGAGTTCTAAACGCGAGCTACTGAACTGTTACATTGCACAGTCTTATTACCACGGTGGTGAGTTCGGCAAAGCTTGCAACTGGTTCGGAGACTGCAATCTGAAAGAGCTCACACCCAAGCAGCACGACACAGCAACACTCTACTATGCTCTGTCACTGCTGAACACCGGCAAGGAGGGAGAAGCCGAGAGTCTTTTGCGCAACCTCGCCTTCACGAGCCGGGATTTTGCTACAGATGCTACATTCTACCTTGCTGTGATAGAGTATGACCGCGATGAAGTTGATGCGGCATACGAGGGATTCAAAAGCATTGAACTCGAAGATGAATATTATCTTGAAATACCATATTACCTTGCCGGAATATTTATCAAAAAGGGCGAATATGACCGTGCATTGAACATTGCCGAGCGCTTTATTGCCGACCACGGTGCCGAGGTGCAGGGTGTCAGAATGAGACAGATGCAGGGTGCGGCACACTTCTTGAAAGGTGAATACGAGGAGGC
>JAFNWA010000015.1 GCA_017383665.1 Bacteroidaceae bacterium
AGCAAATAGGTTCCAAGGAAAAAATGGAGGAGTATTTTAATATGACCTCTTCCGGTATCCGCGAGATGTACCGTGAGCAGTTGTACAACAGGGATATGGCAGATAGGATGAAAATGAAGATTGTGGGTGATATAAAAGTCTCTCCTATACTTGTAAGGCGCTATGTAGAGTCTTTACCATTGGATAGTGTTCCCTTTATCCAGCAGCAGGTTGAAGTGCAGATAATAACGATGCAACCACAGATTGACCAGGAGGAGATTGAGCGTGTTAAAGAGGAACTGCGTGAATATACCGAACGAATAATGAGCGGTGAAACAAGTTTTGAGACAATGGCTTTGATGTATTCAGAGCATCCTTCAGCGCGCCGTGGAGGTGAATTGGGCTTTTCCGGTCGTGGTCAGTTCCAACCTGAATTTTCGGCAGTGGCTTTCAATTTGACAGACCCGGAGAAGGTATCCAAGATCGTGGAAACAGAAGATGGTTTTCATATTATGCAGTTGATTGAGAAACGCGGAGACAAGGTTAATGTTCGTCAGATATTAAGGAAACCGCGCCATTCTAATGAGAACTTGAAAGCGACATTGTTGAGGCTTGACTCTTTGGCAACTGGAATCAAGGAGGGCGAGATTGCTTTTGATGATGCTGTTGGTCTCTACTCCGATGATAAGGATACCCGTAACAATTACGGTATAATGTACAATAAAGAGAGCGCATCATCGCATTTCGCGCTTGATGAATTGCCTGTCGATGTTGCCCGTGTAATAGAGACTCTACCTGTTGGTGAAGTGTCTCAACCTTTTGCATGGCTTCTTGAGAATGGCAAGACTGTGTGTGCTATTGCCAAAGTGAAATCAAGAACCGAGGCTCATAGAGCAACTTTTAGTGAGGATTATGAGGTCTTGTGCCAAATTTATCAGGCGAAGTTGAGCGAAGAGCGTATAAAGGAGTGGGTGAAGAAAAAGCAGCGCGACACTTATGTGCGTGTGAACAAGGATAGCCGTGGTTGTGAATTTGTCTATCCCGATTGGAATTTCTACGAGGAAAAGTAATATGCCCTGATGCGAAAGTCTATTTTATACATATTCTTTTTATTGACATCATTGCCTTTGTTCTCGCAAGAGTTTGTGGTGGATACGGTGGAGCAGTCTGCTAAAAAAAGCTATCTGCATCTGCTCCATACAGATATTACCCGTTTTGATGAGGATATTGATCCCGAGGCTTGGATTCTTGTAGGTAATGTCAGTTTCCGTCGAGACAGTATGTATATGTACTGCGACAGTGCCCACTATTATCAGAAACGGAACTCTTTTCAGGCTTTTGGCAATGTGAAGATGGAGCAGGGTGATACGCTTTTCCTATACGGAGATTATCTTGATTTTAATGGTGTCACCAACCTCGCGAGAGTGAGAAATAATGTTAAACTTATTGACAAGACAACTGTACTTGTAACTGACAGTCTTGATTTTGACCGCAACCGCAACAAAGGCTATTTCTTTGAGTATGGCAATCTGTATGATGAAACAAGTTGGTTAAGATCCTATTATGGCGATTACAATGTAGATACTAAGGTTGCAGTTTTTACTGATGATGTAACATTGGAGAACCCAAAGTTCTTGATGTTGTCAGACACTCTTCACTACAACACCAATAATAATGTTGCGACTATTGTAGGTCCCACAAATATGTATTCGGGCAAATCCGAGATTTATACGGAAAATGGTAGTTTTAATACAGCATTGAAATATGGTATTCTACTTGACAGGTCTGTATTGTACAACGAAAAAAGGACTCTCACGGCAGATTCCATCTTTTATGATACAGGCCGTGGTTATAGTGAGATGTTTGGCAACATTATATATTCAGACACAGTCAACAAAAATCGACTTACCGGTGAATACGCTTTCATGGATGAAATCCGTGATTCGGCATATGTGACAGGTAGGGCCATGGCTGTGGATTTCTCTCGTCGCGACTCTTTGTTTGTTCACTCGGATACAATTTGGAACATCACTCACAATATTGATACCGATTCCATTTACCGCTTGGTTAAGGCATATAATAAAGTGCGGGCTTGGGCTCCTGATATACAGGCCGTGTGCGACTCGTTGGTCATTGATTCGAGAGACACTTGTATGACAATGTACAAAGACCCGATATTGTGGAATGGTGAAGTGCAGCTGCTTGGCGAGGTTGTGAAAGTCTATATGAAAGAGTCTGCGATTGACTGGGTAAACATCCTGAACCAGACGCTCTATGTTGAGAAATTGGATTCTACATGTTATAATCAAATAAAGGGACAGGAGATGAGGTTCTACTTCAATGAAGGAGAATTGAGTGAGATGCAGGTTGTTGGCAGTGTGGAGCAGATATTCTATCCGTTTGAAAGTGGTAAGGGCTTCTTGGGCATGAACACCATGACCGCGGGTAGGACAATCATATATATGAAAGACCGCAAGGTTGACAAAGTTGTGGTTCCAAAAAATTCAAAGGGAATTTTTTACCCAATGAGTAAGCGACCTGACGAAAAACGCTTCCTTGATAATTTTGCCTGGTTCAATTATGTCCGTCCTTTGTCAAAAGAGGATATCTTCTATTGGAGAGGAAAAGGCTTTGATAAGGAACTGAAGATTATTAAGAAGGATAAGATCCCTTTGCCGACACTTGACCGTTTTAAAAATAGATAAAAGACTATGGCGCGATTTAAAATGCGTGAACCCAGAAAGTTCAATCACAAATATATATATGTCGATGAGCGTAAGGAGAAACTTGACAAAATTGTTGAGAATGCGAAACGCGATCTAGGTATGCTACCCCCAAAAGAACCTACATATGAAGAACGCATAAGAGGTGCGTTCGTGGGCGATAACTCTCATCTTCAGCGCAAAAAAAACAATGGCTCACGCATATCTTCGCGTTTTGCTGTTGCTGCGCTGTTCGTTTGTATTGCCATTGCCTATTACATAATGAAAACTGTTTACGGATTGGTTTAGTCTATGCAGGATATAATACATTTATTGCCCGATTCGGTTGCTAATCAGATTGCAGCCGGAGAGGTTGTGCAACGCCCCTCGTCTGTGGTCAAGGAACTTGTTGAGAATGCCATTGATGCAGGTGCAACAAAGGTGCAGGTTGTGGTTGCTGATGGCGGTCGCACTTTGCTGCAGGTAATAGATGACGGTAAAGGTATGTCCGAAACAGATGCGCGCCTTGCCTTCGAAAGGCATGCTACATCCAAGATTGCAAGTGCCGACGACCTGTTTGCCCTTACTACCATGGGATTCCGTGGCGAAGCTCTTGCCTCTATTGTTGCTGTATCACAGGTGGAACTGGTCACCCGTCGTGCCGATGACGAACTTGGAACATGCATTCTTATGTCTGGTTCAAAACTTGAATCCCAAGAACCTGTAGCAGCTCCGGCTGGCAGCAATTTTAAGGTGAAGAATCTGTTTTTCAATATACCGGCTCGTCGTAAATTCCTGAAATCCGTACAGACAGAACTGAACAACATTGTTACAGAATTTGAGCGCATTGCGCTTATCAATCACGGTGTCGAGTTCTCGCTTTCGCATAATGGCAATGAGATGATATCGCTCCCGCCATCCTCTTTTCGCCAGAGGATTGTGAATCTTTTTGGGAAAAGAATAAATTCACATCTCATAGAGGTTAATGTGTCAAGTTCCCTCATAAACATTAAAGGTTTTGTCGGAGCCCCTGAGAGTGCACGCAAGAAAGGTGCCTTGCAATATTTCTTTGTTAACGGCCGTTATATGCGTCATCCCTATTTTGCCAAGGCTGTAGCTGAGGCATATGGTGAAATAATACCTCAGGGTGAATCGGTTCCTTTCTTCCTCTGTTTTGATGTTGACCCCTCTCGTATTGATGTGAATATCCACCCTACAAAGACCGAGATAAAATTTGAGGATGAATCGAGTTTGTGGAAAATAATATCGGCAGCGGTGAAAGAGGCTCTTGGGCGTTTTAATGCGGCACCGAGTCTCGATTTTGACGATGATGCCATTCCTGATATTCCAGTGTTGGACTTTTCATCGGAAGAGAAAGTTCCGGTCTCGGCTCCTAAACTCTCTTATACTCCCGGGTATAACCCTTTCAACAAGCACATGCCCGACTATAGGAATCCTGGCAGCGATTGGGAATCTCTATACGATGGTGTCGGCAAGAACGGTAAGCCTTTGGATCTTTCTCCCTTTGAGGATGGTGAACAGGACTTCCTTGCAAATGAGCCCAAAGTTCCGGAGTTGCAGACTGCATCTCAATCTTCAGAAAATGATTTTGTGCCAATGTCACAGTATAAGGGACAGTACATTCTGGTGCCGGTAAAATCCGGTTTGATGTGGGTTCATCAGCGTAATGCACATATTAGAGTTCTCTTTGAGAAGTATCGTCGTCAGATATCGGAAGATCGCACTGCATCTCAAGGCTTGCTTTTCCCGGAGAGGGTTGAACTTACCATGAATGAGTCTTTGGCATTGGAGTCCATATCTTCAGAACTGTTGTCTTTGGGCTTTGATATTTCTTCACTTGGGGGTGGCACATATGTATTGAATGGTGTGCCTGTGGGAATAGAGGGACTGCAGCCTGTGAAGCTATTGTCGGACATTCTTCATCAGGTTGTTGAGCAGACCGGTGATGTCAAGGAGAATGTATATGACCGCATTGCCAATACTATGGCAAAGCAGGTGGCAATTGTAATGGGGCAATTGTTGTCGCAAGAAGAGATGATAGTTCTTATAAATGACCTATTTGCCACTTCAATGCCCAATCGCACTCC
>JAFNWA010000195.1 GCA_017383665.1 Bacteroidaceae bacterium
CCGAGGCATGTGTTTACAATGCTTTCTTCGGTGTTCATTGGTCTTTCACAACCCGAACACAGGAAAGCGAAACATTAAATTTATTAACCTTTAAATATTTGAAATTATGTTTTTGACTGTTTTTCTTGAAGCTGTTGCCGCAGGTGCGACTTATGCTAATATGGGTGCTGCATTTGCTGCTGTAATCGCTGTCTTTGGTGCTGCTATGGGTATCAGCCGCATTGGCTGTACTGCACTCGAGTCCATTGCACGACAGCCCGAGGCTGCCGGTGAGATCAGGTCGAGTATGATTCTTTCAGCGGCTCTCATTGAGGGTGTTGCCATGTTCGCCATTGTGGTCTGCTTCCTTGTACTTTTCGTGTAACGCTAAAACAGATTAAGGATGTCATTGTTATTGCCCGACGCAGGTCTGCTGTTCTGGATGCTCCTTGCATTCGGAGTGGTGTTCTTTGTGCTTTATAAATGGGGTTTCCCGGTAATCACATCAATGATTGATGCACGCAAGCGATATATTGATGATGCACTCAATGAAGCAAAGGAGGCCAAGGCCAAGCTTGCCGGTGTTGAAGAGGAGTGCAATGCACTTGTCAACGAGGCGCGTGAGAACCAGGCGAAGATTCTTCGTGAGGCAGTGGTTGCCAAAGAGCAGATCATAAGCGATGCGCGTGACAAGGCTGCGGCAGAGACCGAGATGATGATATCCGAGGCAAAGAAGCAGATTGAGCGTGAGAGGGACGAGGCCTTGAACAGCATACGCACAGAGGTTGCAAAACTATCCATAGCAATAGCCGAGAAGATTGTGCGCAAGGAACTTGAGGAGAGTGACAGACAACAGCGTTACATCGATGAACTTGTCGATGAAACAATGAATGGGCGTAAAGGGTAATCAATGAACACAGGAGTCATTTCAATGCGATATGCCAAGGCTCTATATGCTTATGCAAAGGAGCAGGGCGTGGAGGATGCAATATACAGCAATATGTTGCAGCTCATGCATACATTGCAGCATGTCAAGGAACTTGGCGAGGTGCTGGCAACCCCTTCGTTGTCGGCCGACGAGCGCGTGTCCCTGCTCTGCTCGGCAGTCGATAGCTCGCCTGTCTATGAGCGGTTCATGCGTCTGGTGGTGAGCCGTGAGCGTGAGTCATTGCTCCCTTTTATTGCGCATTGCTATGTCTCGCTCTATCGCAAGAAAAAGAACATCATAGCCATGAGATTCACCACAGCACAGCCCGCAAGTGATGCCGTGCGCGAAAAAGTCATTGCTGCGGCATCCCGTGACGGTGCCGAGGTTGAGATGCATGATGTTGTAGAGCCTGATATAATAGGCGGTTTCATCTGCGAGACCGAGACGCATCGTCTCGATGCCAGTGTAAGGCGTCAGTTGCGTGACATTGAAATTGAGTTGGTTAAACAAAACAAGAAACTTGTCTAATGAATATTAAACCAAGTGAGGTGTCGGGTGTGTTGCTCGAACAGTTGAGAGGCCTCAAGAACAAGATGAAGTACGAGGAGGTGGGAACCGTTCTCCAGGTGAGTGACGGAGTGGTGCGCATATATGGTCTCTACAATGCCGAGGCCGAGGAACTTCTCGAGTTCGACAATGGCATAAAGGCTATTGTCATGAACCTCGAAGAGGATAATGTGGGTGCAGTGCTGCTTGGGCCTACCGACAAGATAAAGGAGGGCATGACCGTGAAGCGCACAGGCCGCATCGCATCAATCGATGTGAGCGATGCAATGCTTGGCCGTGTCATCACTCCGCTTGGTGAGCCGCTCGACGGCAAGGGTGACATTGAGGGCGAGAAGTGCGAGATGCCGCTCGACCGCAAGGCACCCGGTGTGATATTCCGCCAGCCGGTGACCGAGCCACTGCAAACCGGCTTGAAGTCCATTGACTCAATGATACCTATTGGCCGCGGACAGCGCGAGCTCATCATCGGTGACCGCCAGACTGGAAAGACAGCCGTGGCTATCGATACCATACTCAACCAGCGTGCAGCCTATGAGGCCGGCAATCCTGTCTATTGTATATATGTAGCGATAGGCCAAAAGGGCTCAACTATTGCTTCGATAGTTAACACCCTGCGCAAGCATGGCGCAATGGATTATACTATTGTTGTAGCCGCAACAGCGGCCGACACTGCCGCCCTGCAATATTATGCACCTATGGCAGGTGCTGCCATTGGCGAGTATTTCCGTGACACCGGACGCCATGCACTTGTTGTGTATGATGACCTTTCAAAACAGGCGGTAGCATACCGCGAAGTATCGCTCATCCTGCGCCGTCCCTCGGGTCGCGAGGCCTATCCGGGCGATGTCTTCTACCTGCACTCGCGTCTGCTTGAGCGTGCTGCAAAAATAATAAACCAACAAGAGGTTGCCGAGAAGATGAACGACCTGCCGCCAAGCCTTGTGGGCAAAGTGAAGGGTGGCGGCTCACTCACAGCATTGCCTATCATTGAAACACAGGCAGGTGATGTGTCAGCATATATTCCCACCAATGTAATCTCCATTACCGATGGACAGATATACCTGGAGAGCGACCTCTTTAACCGCGGATTCCGCCCTGCAGTGAATGTGGGCATATCGGTGTCGCGTGTCGGCGGTAACGCGCAGATAAAATCCATGAAAAGCGTTGCCGGAACATTGAAGATTGACCAGGCACAGTATCGCGAGCTTGAGGCATTCGCCAAGTTCGGAACAGATGTCGATGCCGTTACAATGATGATTATTGAGCGTGGCCGCCGCACAAATGCCCTGCTGGTGCAGCCTCAATACTCACCAATGCCGGTGGGCGAACAGGTCGCGCTTCTCTATTGCGGAACAAAGAACCTTTTACAGGACATTCCTGTTGATAAAGTGCCTGAGTTTGAGACAATGTTCCTCGATGTTTTGCGCTCAAGGTACAAGGAGAGTGTGCTCGATACACTTGCATCTGGCGTGATTGATGCCACTGTCGGCGAACTCATAGCCAAGGTCGCAAGCGAAGTGGTAATCTCACTGAAATAACAGAAATGATTAGTTTTTTGTGTCATCTCGACTGAGCGGAGCGAAGTATCTCCATTGCGTAAATACAACTGTCCCTCTTTAGAAAGAGGGACGAGCGCAGCGGAGGGAGATTATGAAGGAAATATTTAATGCGTACTTTGTCATACTGAGTGCAGCGAAGTATCTAAAATCACACTCATATGACAATTTATAACCCCAAACAATGAACCTGAGAGAAGTTAGAGATAGAATTGCATCAGTCAAAAGCACGCAGAAGATAACCTCTGCCATGAAACTGGTCTCATCGGCCAAACTTCGCCGTGCCCAAGCGACCATTGAGGGGATGTTGCCCTACAGCAACAGACTCAATGCTCTTCTTGTCTCTTTTCTTCAAGGGACAACAACTGTCTCCTCACCCTTCTCGGCCGTGCGTGAATGTAGGAAGGTAGTTGTCATTGCGGTCTCATCCAACACCGGGCTGTGCGGAACATTCAATGCGAATATTGCCAACAAGTTGCGCGATGTTGTTCGCTCCCACGAGGCAAACGGTGTACAGATAGAGATATACACCGTTGGCAAGAAAATTTTTGATGCAGCAAAAAAACTCGGATATACACCACGGGAAGAACTTATGGCACAGGCCGCCGCCCCCCAATACAGTGATGTCGCGAAGGCTGTTCGTGCTCTCATGGAACGCTTTGCTGCCGGCGATGTTGACAGGGTAGAGGTGGTGCATCCGCATTTCAGGTCGGCAGCCAAGCAGGAACCGGTGTGCGATGTTCTCATGCCGATAGACCTATCGGCTGTGAATGGCGAATCCGCACAGCATGTTACCGATTTTATTGTAGAACCGTCGCGCGAGGAACTCCTGTCGGCACTTGTGCCAAAGGTTATCGAAGTAAGGCTCTTTGCGGCACTCCTTGATTCTGTTGCTGCCGAGCATGCTGCGCGCGTGCTTGCAATGCAGGTGGCAACAGACAATGCAAATGACCTGATTTCGGAACTCACTCTTGAATACAACAAAGGCCGTCAGCAGGCCATCACCAACGAACTTCTCGACATCATGTCCGGCGCAAACAGATAGCCTGTTTTAACCCTGTTATCTTATACAGACAGAGCGAAGCGACGAGGAATCTCCAACAAGGATATACGAGATGTCTCCACTACGGTCGACATGACAAATTACGCATGCGTGTCCGTGTGCTCTTCGCCTGCGCCACCGTAGGGGCGAACCGATGTGTTCGCCCATGACAACACCCGTAGGGGCGGGGTCTGCCCGTCCAAAAACCGCGGAGAATAACCCGTAGGGACACGGCATGC
>JAFNWA010000196.1 GCA_017383665.1 Bacteroidaceae bacterium
ACAGTTTTTTGTTGGCGTTAATGATGCTTTTTGCCGTGATGTTTACGGCTCAGGCTCAGAACCAAAAGAGGTATGAGGTTTACAGTGTTGGTTTCTATAACCTTGAGAACCTTTTTGACACTATCCACGATAAAGGTAAGAATGATTATGAGTTCTTGCCCGATGGAACGAACAAGTGGGGTACATTGAAATATACCAACAAGTTGAAGAATATGGCAACTGTACTCAACGAGATGGCAACAGATGTGTCACCGGTTGGCATGGCTGCTGTAGGCGTGTCCGAAATTGAGAACTCACGCGTACTTGCGGATTTGGTGAATCACGAGATTCTTGCTCCACGCGGTTGGGATTTCGTTCATATTGAAGGACCTGACAGACGCGGAGTTGATTGCGGACTGCTCTACAATCCCAAGCTTTTCAAACCTATCAATTCAAAACTTGCACCTTATACAACTGTTGACAATGACACTACTTATAAAACTCGCGGTTTCCTCATTGTGAGCGGCGAAATGGGTGGCGAGGTTGTACACATTATTGTGAATCACTGGCCTTCGCGCTATGCAAAGTCACCGGCGCGTGAGCGTGCAGGTGTCCTGGTACGCCAGTTGAAGGATTCCATCATGGCCGAGATGCCGGAGACAAAAGTTCTTATCATGGGTGATATGAATGATGACCCGGATGACAAGAGCATGAAGACTTGTCTTGGCGCAGTGCGTGATAAAGAGGATATAAAAGCATCTACAGACCTCTACAATCCTTGGTGGAACATTCTGCGCAAGAAGGGTTTGGGTACTCTAAAGTATAAAGGTAAATGGAATCTTTTTGACCAGGTTGTTCTTAGCGGAAATCTTATCGGCACCGACCGCTCTACATTGAAACTTTACAAGACCGACATATTCTCTCGCAGTTATATGTTCCAGCAAGAAGGCCGTTACAAAGGAAATACCAAGCGTACCCACGCCGGTGGTGTATGGCTCAATGGTTACAGTGATCACTTGCCGGTGATTGTGTATCTTATTAAAGAGGCAAAGTGATATATAAAACGACTTAGGAGCATCCCACAGGATGCTCCTAAGTCGTTTTATATATCCAACCTGCTCTCTATTACTTCCCAATCGACTATCTCCCACAGTTTCTTTACATGCTCGGCGCGACGGTTCTGGTAGTCGAGGTAGTAGGCGTGTTCCCAGACATCAATTCCATAGAGCGGTCTCATGCGGCGGTGTATGGGGGTGTCGCCATTGTAGCAGTTGATGATGGATAGCTTCCCGTTCTCCTCCTGTGCCAGCCACACCCAACCGCTGCCGAATAACGATGCGGCGGCATCTTCCATCTTCTTTTTGAGGTTTTCGAAATTACCGAAATCAAAATGTATAAATTCCTTCAGGTTGCCGCCGGGGCGGTTGTTGCCGGGGGCGGCAGGAGTGAACTGCTCAAAGTAGAGCGAGTGGTTGAGCACTTGCCCGGCATTGTTGAACAATGGACCCGGAGGTGCCTGCTCTACAATCTCGCGCAGGGTGTAATCCTCGTAGTCGGTGCCTGTGACAAGCTTGTTAAGATTGTCGATATAAGCCTGTAGATGTTTGCCATAGTGACATTCGATTGTCGCTTGGCTTATGATGGGTGCCAGAGCACCCGAAGGGTAGGTGAGCGCCGGCATTTCAAAGCCGGTGCGTGTTGCTGTGTTGTATGTACTCATATATTTTATTGTTTAGGTATAGATTGTAAACAATGTTTTGTGTGTGATGTTCGCTATTGTGCTATTTTTTGCATATCTTCGCAAATTATTGGCGCTTGTTGGACGGGTGCCTTTGTTTTTGGAAAAAGGATTGTATTACGATGATAAACTACGAGGAAGAACTTAATGCTGCCCAATGCGCTGCTGTGCGTTATCTCGATGGGCCTTCGCTGGTGATTGCCGGTGCTGGGTCGGGAAAGACGCGTGTGCTCACATACAAGATTGCTTATCTGCTTGAAAATGGCTTTGAGCCGTGGTCAATACTCGCACTCACCTTTACAAACAAGGCTGCCAATGAGATGAAGGAACGAATTGCAGCGCGTGTTGGTGAGAGGGCGGCAGCAATGTTGTGGATGGGTACATTTCACTCGGTGTTCTCAAAGATTCTGCGCCGTGAGGCTGTGCACATTGGATATAATCCCCAGTTTACCATCTATGACCAGAGCGATTCGCGTAGCCTTGTGAAGAGTATCATAAAGGATATGCAGCTCGATGATAAGGTGTATAAACCGAATGCTGTTGCCGAGCGCATTTCGTCGGCGAAGAGCAATCTTATATCACCCACTGACTACGAGAATGACCAAGGTTTGCGTGGCGATGACAAGCGGGCGCGCATTCCAGCTGTATATGAGATATACAAGAGGTATGCCGAGCGTTGCCGTCTGGCGAATGCCATGGACTTTGATGACCTGCTGGTGAATACTTATCGTCTGTTCAAGGATTTTCCTGATGTGCGCCGGCAGTATGTTGAGCGTTTCCGTTATGTTCTGGTCGATGAGTTTCAGGATACGAACTATGTGCAGGCCTGTATTGTGTGGCAGTTGACACAGGAACGCAAAGCGGTGTGCGTGGTGGGTGATGATGCGCAGAGCATCTACTCTTTCCGTGGTGCGAATATTGGAAATATATTAGGCTTTACCGAGCGTTACGGTGGTGCCGAGATTTTCAAGCTTGAGCAGAACTACCGTTCGACAAGAATGATTGTGAACGCAGCCAACAGTCTCATTGCAAAGAATAGTGAGCAGATAAAGAAGAATGTCTTCTCGGAGCGTGGCGAGGGCTCTCCGCTTGAACTCTATCCGGCATACTCCGACCTGGAAGAGGTGGAGATTGTTGCCAACAAGATTGCCGAACTGCGTCGTCGCGAGGGGCTTGGCTTCAGCGATTTTGCCATACTTTATCGCACCAATGCCCAGTCGCGTGTGTTTGAGGAGGCTTTCAGGCGCAGGGGATTCCCTTATCGCATATTTGGTGGTCTGTCGTTCTACCAGCGCAAGGAGGTGAAGGATGTGATTGCATACTTCCGTCTCATTTGCAACAAGGACGACGAGGAGGCTTTCAAACGAATAATTAACTACCCGGCGCGAGGCATTGGCGACAAAACCATTCAAAAGGTGAAGGATTTGGCTCTTGAGCGTGGACTCAGCCTGTGGCAGGTACTTGCCGATCCATTCCTGTGTGGGCTCGATGTAAATAAGGGAACGATTGCCAAGCTCATGCAGTTTACAGGCATGATAGACCGTTTTTCCCTATTGGCTGCCGAGAAGGATGCCATTGAGGTTGCGCGTGCTGTGGTGAAGGAGAGTGGGCTGCGTGAAGAACT
>JAFNWA010000197.1 GCA_017383665.1 Bacteroidaceae bacterium
CACCAATGAACTTACATCCAATCCTGCACCGATGAATGGTGCTGTTGTAGATGCCTTAATTGCCTCTATGCGCTCAGCAAAGGCATCAGAGATTATACTTTCTATAATGTCTGTTGCAAATGCGATATCAGTCGATGCATACTCTTTGGGCATAGCTTCACTCTTCCACAAAAGCTCAATTGAAGACTTTGTAGCCTCAGGGTCTGTGATTACTGCAACGATAGGTTCTTGATTATCCGGTACCGGGATAACAGGTTTCACCGTTGGAGTCTCCGGTGCTGGAATTGAACTGAATCTCTCCTTGATCTTCTGCTCCATCATGTCAACATCAAAATCGCCGACGACAACAACAGCCTGCATGTCGGGGTGGTACCATTTGTGGTAGAAGTTTGTAAGGCTTTCGTACTTGAAAGTCTTAAGCTGCTCTTCGCCGCCGATGAGGGTGCGGCGTGCCATATGTGTGTCGCCGTAGTAGTATGGCCTTGTGCGTTCATACAGTCTCCAATCTGCATTGCGGCGTGAACGACGCTCCTCAAGGATGACACCACGCTCGGCATCAATCTCCTTTGGGTCACATGTCACATAATGTGCATAGTCATGCAATACAAGCAAGCATGAATCGATAATACCCTCACGGATAATTGGGATATTGTTGAGCATGTACTGAGTCTGCTCAAAGCCGGTAGAAGCATTGATATTCTGTCCAAACTCGGCACCGATGCTCTGCAAGTATTCAAGCAACTTCTTGCCGGGGAAGTTCTTTGTACCGTTGAAGCACATGTGCTCAAGGAAGTGTGCAAGACCGTCCTGGTCATCCTCTTCCTGGAATGCGCCCACATTTGTCGCCAGATAGAACTCGGCACGCTGTGCCGGTTGGTCGTTGTGGCGGATGTAATAGGTAAGACCGTTATCAAGTTTACCGATTCTTACATTCGGATCAATAGGCAGTTCTGTCTGGGCGAATGTAGTCAACGCAACGATTGTCAACGCTAACGAAATAAAAAATCTTTTCATAAATGTATATCTATTGATTTAAATTGCGGTATGTGATATATCGGAATATGTTCTGCAAACATAAGTATTTCTTGAGCAGAACGGCAAACCAATGAAACAAAAGATAACCACCCGGGTGGTTATCTGAACAGTGAGATGTGATTACATCAAATCATCCACATTCTGTTTCTTCTTGCCCTTGGCATCACGCTTTGCTGCTTTCTCTGCCTGTTTTTCAAGTTTTTTTGACCAAGGTTCAACACCTGTTCTAATGACAAATCGATACTTGTTGTACGACTCGTCAACATTCTTTACAGTCTTATAATCGAGAGTTCGTGCAGATGTTCGGCTTTTTATATGCCTATCCATGTTGAGTTCAAGAGCATAGTCATCGTAAAAAGCCTGTTGCTTGATAAGATTGCCCGATGATGTTTCAACAACATTCTGGCCGTTGTCTATGATAAAAGTAAGCAGTTTGTGATATGTCTCGTCATTATAGAAAACCACCTCTACAGAAGAAGCCTTATTCTCCTTTCCCATTTGCACCACAATGCAGTAGTCTTTCTTACCCGGACGCAAATCCTCTTCAGCATCAAGAATAATTGACAACACATTGAGTGTAACACTCAAGCCGTCAGTTTTCTTCAGAGTCCATGTATTATATTTCTCATTATACTTGAAATGATTCTCTTTAAACTCAACCTGAGTAAAGTTAAGATACTTTGAATAAGGCAAATCCTGAGCTAACAATAAAGGAAGCACATATAGCCAAGCAGAATAATGTTATTTTCTTCATAAGATTCTAAAGTTTATGATAGACAATTCGGTTGTACAAAAATAACATTTTTTTGATACTTTATAACACAAACATGACAAAAAATCATCATAATATACACAACCCGGCAATGGAGAGACTTTCCACACTGCACAAAGCAAAAAGAACGGATTGCTGTTTTCCCTCTGTTTGCATTGTTACCAATAAAGTGAATTTTGTAGGTCTCATATATTCCAAATCCTAAAATAATGTGTATCTTCGCACAAATATTTAAACGG
>JAFNWA010000016.1 GCA_017383665.1 Bacteroidaceae bacterium
AATCGACCTTCAGAATCAAGTTGTAGCGTGAAATCTGTGCAAAGACCTCTTTTGTAATCTTTACAGTGGGTGCTTTGTATTCGATAATCATGCGTGGCTTTAACGCCTTGTCATATACCACTGTGTCGCAACGGCGGTTCATGCCGTTAAGCGTTATTGCAACTTCGTTTCCCATGAGTGCGGCAGGGTAGCCCTTGTGGTCGAGCAGATAGTGCACAAAGTGCTGACGCACCCATTCCTCGGGGGTGAGTGCCACATAACAACGGCGCAGGGTGTCGAAAATTTGTCTCTTGCCGTCGGTCTCAGTTATTTTTGTATCAAAAGTAGGTAGGTTTAATGCCGACATTTCACTATCTTTGCATGAAATGCAAAGATAGATTATTTTATCGGTATTTCGCATATAAGTGAATAATTATGGCAAAATATACATACGAATCAATAATGTCGGAACTGAAATCGGGTATCTACCAACCCGTCTATTACCTTATGGGCGAGGAGGGATATTACACCGACAGAATTACCGACTACATAATAGAGAACTCCCTCACCGAAGTTGAGCGCGATTTCAACCTCACGGTGTTCTATGGCCTGGAAACCGACATCGACACCGTTGTCACTGCGGCCAAGCGCTTTCCAATGATGGCCGAGCGCCAAGTAATTGTAGTGCGTGAGGCGCAGCTGCTCAAGAATATCGATAATCTGCTCTTCTATCTTCAGAACCCACAGCCAACGACTGTGCTTGTCTTTGCCCACAAGAATGGCTCTATCGACAAACGCAAAAAGGTTGCAACAGAACTGGAGCGCAAAGGGGTGGTGCTCGATTCCAAAAAGATGAGGGACGATCAGTTGCCTTCATTCATAAGCAGCTGTCTGCGCGAAAAAGGCCTCACCGCCGACAACAAATCGGTTCAGATGATGCGCGAGTCAATTGGCGCCGACCTCTCGCGTATTGCCGGCGAGATTGACAAACTGGCTATTGCTATGCCACAGGGCACAATGGCGGTGACACCCGAACTTATTGAGGAACACATTGGCATAAGCAAGGAGTACAATAACTTCGAACTGCAGAATGCTCTTGTAAACAAGGATATATACAAGGTAAACAAGATTATCAACTATTTTGCCCAGAATCCAAAGAAAAACCCAATACAGATGACCTTAGCGTTGCTGTTCAGTTTCTTCTCAAATGTGATGATGGCATATTATGCCCCCGAGAAAACCGAGCGTGGCGTGGCCGAGTTTCTTGGCTTGCGCAACACATGGGGTGTTGGCGATTACATAAAGGCCATGCGCAACTACAAGGCAATGCATGTGATGGAGATTCTGCACCTTATACGCCTTGCCGATGCACAGTCAAAGGGTGCCGAAGGCTCGCAGTTACCCGATGGCGAAATCATGCGTGAATTGTTGTATAAGATTCTGCATTAAAAAGAAAAAACACAAAACAATGATAAACAGAAATTTGGATGGCTCGGATATAACATTCGAGCAAGATGGAAAACTATCTTTCAATGAAGAGGCGCACCGCTATTCACTCAATGGAGTGGAATTCCGCTCAGTGAGCAATATTGTAGCAATGTTTTTCAGGGAATTTGATGCCGTTGGTGTCAGTCTCAAGAAGTGCTGTGGCAACGAAGTCGAGGCTGCAAAGCTACGCGAGGTTTGGGAGAGCAAGGGTGCTATTGCCAGCCAGGCCGGCACATTTGTGCACAAGGAGATTGAGGATTATCTCAACGGAAAACAAGTGCCCGATTTGCTTTGCGATGTTTGCTATAATGGCAACTATGTAAAGGTGAATGAGACAGTGGATATTTCACGCGAGTGGAGTTACTTCAAGGCGTTCGAGAGAAACACACCGTTCAAACCCTTCCGCACCGAGTGGAGAGTATACGATGCCGATGCACGCATTGCCGGTACATTGGACTTTGTTTGCTGCTGCCCCGACGGCACATACGAAATCTATGACTGGAAACGCAGTAACAAGATTGACCCCACCGAGCGCAATCCCTGGGCAAATGGCTTGAACGGGCTCGAGCATCTCACTGATACATCCTACAGCCACTACTGCCTGCAGCAGAACCTCTATCGTTATATGATTGAGAAGAACTACGGTATAAAGATTAGCCGTATGAATCTTGTTGTGCTGCATCCCGAACTTCCAACTTATAGGGTAGTGCCGGTTCCTCCAATGGATAGGGAAATAAATATTATACTTAACAAGATAAAGTGATAGACAACTGTTGCAATAAATGTCATAAATGACAACGGATTTACAATAAAAAAAGCGTGTCACTTTGTTCATCAATGTGACACGCTTTAAATTTACGAGATACTTCGCTATGCTCAGACGTGTTGTTAAGGGCTTTGCCCGAAAAATGACACCGCACGGGGTGGGCGAACACGCCGGTTCGCCCAATACCGGTTTACTGCATCAGCTCAATGCTGCGCTTTACAAAGTTGTTCAACGCCTCGCCTGTGAGCATGTTGTTCTGCAACAGGGTGATGTCGATGAGCTGCTTTACGGTGTTGTCACCAGCTGCGTACTCGGCAAGGATGCCCTCCTTGTTGCTCTTGGTTGCGGTAATCTCTTTCTCAATCTCAAAGAGTTCGTCTTTCTCGCTCTGTGGAATGTCCTCGCTCTTCTTGCCTGTGCGTGCATCATAAAGAGCCTTGCGACGGCTTTCGAGTGATTCGCTCTGCGCATTCAGTGGCTGCAGTTTCTCGGCACATGCGCTCTCGGCATTCTCAAGCACGCGTTTGATGAGCGGGTGCTCCTCGTTTAGAAGCAGTGTGTACATATCGGGCATGTCTCCATAGAATGACATTCCGCTCTGGATGGCTGCCATATCCTTCATGCGGCGCATATACTCGGCCTGTGTAATCATCACCGGTGCTGCAGTCTCGCCCATAGCCTGTGTCATAACATGGAACTCTTTCTTCTCCATCTTTGGCAACTGGCTCTCGAATACACCTGTCAACACCTCGCGCTGTGCAGTGCCAATGACGCTCTCCTTCCTATCCTCCTTTACAATGAGGTTATCAATGATGTCACTGTCAACGCGTGTAAAGCGTGTCTTTTCGAACTTCTGCTCGAGCAGGCTGATGAGCGCTACATCCAACTGGCCATCCATCAACAGCACATTGTAACCCTTCTTCTTGGCATTGTCAATGAAACTATACTCCTTCTCCTTGTCGTTAGAGTAGAGATAGATAGTGTTGCCCTCCTTGTCGGTCTGCTCAGCAGCAACAAGTGTCTTGTACTCTTCGTAGGTATATTTCTTTCCGTCAGTGTCCTGCAACAGCGAGAACTTGTTTGCCTTGTCATAGAAATCTTCCTCGGTGAGCATACCGTAGTGGATGAAAATCTTAAGGTCGTTCCACTTCTCCTCGAACTCCTTGCGGTCGTTCTTGAAAATCTGTGCCAAACGGTCCGATACCTTCTTTGAGATATATGTAGAGATTTTCTTCACATTTGAGTCGCTCTGCAGGTATGAGCGTGACACATTGAGCGGAATGTCCGGTGAGTCAATCACACCGTGCATCAATGTGAGGAAGTCGGGTACAATGCCCTGAACCTCGTCGGTCACATAAACCTGGTTGCAGAACAGTAGAATCTTGTTCTTTTGGAGTTCAAGGTTGCTCTTTACCTTGGGAAAATAGAGGACACCTGTGAGGTGGAATGGGAAATCGACATTCAAGTGAATCCAGAATAGTGGCTCGTCGCTCATTGGATAGAGCTTACGGTAGAACTCCTTGTAGTCCTCGTCTTTGAGTTCACTTGGCTTGCGTGTCCACAATGGGGTAGTGTCATTGATTATGTTGTCCTCGTCGGTCTCAACCTGCTTGCCATCCTTCCAATCCTTCTTCTTGCCGAATGCAATCTCAACAGGCAAGAAACGGCAGTACTTGTTCAATATTCCGCTGATACGGCTCTCGCTCAGGAACTCCTTGCTGTCATCATCGATGTACATGATGATGTCTGTTCCGCGCTCTGCCTTCTCTATCTCTTCGAGAGTGTATTCAGGGCTGCCGTCGCAGCTCCATTTAACAGCCTGCGCACCGTCGCGATACGATTTTGTCACAATCTCAACCTTCTTTGATACCATGAAAGCCGAGTAGAAACCAAGACCAAAGTGACCGATGATGCTGTTTGCAGTGTCCTTGTATTTCTCGAGGAAGTCTGTAGCGCCCGAGAGTGCAATCTGGTTGATATACTTCTCAATCTCCTCGGCTGTGAGACCGATACCGTTGTCGCTAACGGTGATGGTGTCAGTACCAAGTGTCACCTTTACTCTTGGTGTTCCAAGCTCGCCCTTGAACTCGCCCTTCTCGTAAAGGGTCTTCAACTTCTGTGTGGCATCGATAGCGTTCGATACAATCTCACGGAGAAAAATCTCGTGGTCGCTGTACAAGAATTTCTTGATTACGGG
>JAFNWA010000198.1 GCA_017383665.1 Bacteroidaceae bacterium
CCACCGTATGACGCGCGAGCATAGCACACATCTGATGCCTTTTCACACACAGTATATATTCACACAAAATTAACCAATATGAAGTTTATGAAACAGATTATGGCTGCGACCGTTGCACTGGCAGCCTGCGGATGCGGCAGCGACAAGCCTGCCAACCCACTGCTGTCGGAGTTCGACACTCCGCACAACATCGCTCCATTTGCACAGATTACCATCGACAACTACCGCGAGGGTATGCTGCTTGGTATGGAGGAGCAGAAAAAGGAGATTGAGGCCATCACAAACAACAGCGAGGCCCCAACATTCAAGAACACTATTGTTGCCCTTGACCAGTGCGGAAAACTGTTGCGCAAGGTGCGCGGCACATTCAGCCCACTATCGAGCAGCAACTCGACAGAGGAGATGCGCGCATTGCAGAAGGAGATGTCTCCACTGTTCTCGGCGCACAACGATGACATATACCTGAACGAGCAGCTGTTTGCACGCGTAAAGGCAGTGTATGAGAGCCGCGAGTCACTCACGCTAACAGCAGAGGAAGCAAAGATTCTTGAGAATATCTACAAGCGTTTTGTGAACAGCGGAGCAAACCTTGGCGAGGAGCAGAAGGCGAAGTTGCGCGAACTGAACAAGGAGTTGTCGATGTTGCAGCTCACATTCTCGCAGAATCTTTTGCACGAGACAAACAACTCATTTGTTGTTGCCGAAAGCCTTGAGGAGCTAAAGGGCCTGCCACAGGCAAACATTGACGCTGCGGCAAAGATGGCTGCCGACAACGGACAGCCTGGCAAATGGATGTTCAACATGCAGCGTCCGAGCTGCAACCCTGTATTGCAGTACTGCGAGAACCGCGAGCTGCGCAAGAAGGTGTACAATGCATACTACAACCGTGGCAATCAGGACAATGAATACGACAGCAAAGATATTTGCGCAAAGATTGTAACATTGCGTCTTGAGAAGGCAAAACTCATGGGCTATGAAAACTATGCACAGATGGTTCTTGAGGATCGTATGGCAAAGAGTCCCGAGGCTGTGTATAACCTGCTCGACCAGGTGTGGACACCGGCTGTTGCAAAGGCAAAGGATGAGATAGAGGACATCCGTGCCGAGATTCGCAAGGAAGGCAAGAACTTTGAGCCTGCAGGTTGGGACTACATGTACTATCTTGACAAGGCAAAGAAGGCGAAGTATGCAGTTGACGAGCAGGAAATCAAGAACTACATGGAGGCCGGCAACGTGATGGAGGGTATCTTCTACGTTGCGACGAAGCTCTATGGCATTACATTCAAGGAGATTACAGCCGAGGTTCCATCGTACGAGCCAACAGCAAAGGCTTACGAGGTAATTGACCGCGACGGCACACTGCTCGCCATCTTCTACAGCGACCAGTTCACACGCGAAGGCAAGAATGCCGGTGCATGGTGCACATCGTTCCGCCCACAGAGCTACGAGAACGGCAAACGCATTATCCCTGTTGTTGTGAACAGTTGCAACATGACACCTGCGACAGAGAACACTCCTGCATTGCAAAGCATTGACAACGTGAAGACAATGTTCCACGAGTTCGGCCACGCACTCCACAACTTCATGCGCGATGTGAAGTACAGCGGTGCAAGCGGAGTTGAGCGCGACTTTGTTGAGTTGCCATCACAGATAAACGAGCATTGGGCATTGGAGCCCGAGGTGCTTGCAGTATATGCAAAGCACTACCAGACAGGCGAGGTTATCCCAATGGAGCTTGTTGAGAAGATACAGGAGAGCGACAAGTATGGCCAGGGCTTTGCCACAGTGGAGTACATTGCCGCATCACTCAGCGATATGGACCTTCATGTGCTCACCAAGGTTCCTGCCGACCTTAATGTAATGGAGTACGAGACAAAGAAGCTTGCCGAGCGCGGAATCCCCTCACAGATTTTGCCGCGCTACCGCATGACCAACTTCAGCCACACTATGGGTGGCGGCTACAGTGCAGGCTACTACAGCTACATGTGGGCCGAGGTACTCGATGCCGATGCATTCGAGGCATTCAAGGAGACAGGCGACATCTTCAACCAGGAGGTTGCAGAGAAGTTCCGCAAGTATGTCCTTAC
>JAFNWA010000199.1 GCA_017383665.1 Bacteroidaceae bacterium
CGAGTGAGAGTATATTCGCGATTTATCGCAAATATAGCAACAAAAGGAGCAAGGAATTATTCAAAAGCAGGTATTTTTTTACTATTTTTGCAGTAATTTTTGAAGAGCGTTACATTTTGATAAAAATTGTGTATGCCAACACATTAACGCATCTTTCAATTAAACCTTTTTACACAACTATAGTCAAATTACCATTAAATAAAAAACGATGAACAAATATCTCAAATGGGGACTTGTGGCAGCGATTACAGCCGGTGTCGGTGTGTATGGTTATTTTCAACTGATGCCACACCAGAACGAAGAACTTGAAGTTGCAGGAAAAACGCCGAACAGGAATCATAAAAAAGTCCTGAATGTAACAGCTAAGGTAATAACACCACATCTCCTTACCGACGAAATTCTGACTGTGGGCAAACTTGTTCCCGATGAGGAGGTACAGCTCACATTCGAAACATCAGGCAAGATTACAGACATATACTTTGAGGAGGGTTCTCATGTCAACAAGGGAGAATTGCTTGCAAAGGTAAACGATTCACATCTGCAAGCACAATTATCCCGTCTTGAGGCTCAAATTCCACTTGCCGAGGAGCGTGTTTACCGTCAGAAGACTTTGTTGCAACGCGATGCTGTGAGCAAGGAAGCTCTTGAAATCGTAAACACAGAACTTGCAACACTCAGAGCCGACATTGAACAAGTAAAGGCACAGATAAAGATGACGGAATTGCGTGCACCGTTTGATGGTATCATCGGTCTGCGCCAGATTAGCGTAGGAGCATATGCTTCACCAAACACAATTGTCGCATCACTCACATCTGTATCGCCAATAAAGATTGAGTTTTCAGTCTCTGAGCGTTATGCAAAGGATATCAAAAAAGGAACAGGACTTTCATTCAATGTAGATGGACATACCACCCCTTTTGAGGCTCAGGTATATGCTACAGAATCAAGCATTGATCCAGAAACACACAACCTCACCGTGAGGGCATTATACCACAACAAGGAACAGTTGCTTTTGCCTGGACAATACACGGGAATTCGCCTCAAACAGAAGGAAATACACGATGCCATTTCTGTTCCTGCAGAAGCGATTGTCCCGGAGATGGGAAAAAACAAGGTATTCGTTTACCGCAGTGGCAAAGCAGAACCTACAGATGTGACAACAGGATTGCGCACAGATGCCGAAGTCCAGATAATCAATGGCCTGCAGCCCGGCGACACCATTCTTACATCCGGAACACTGCAATTGCGCAAGGGCAGTGCCGTAAAGATTGAACATTTCGAATAATGCACCTCAAACATTAGAAACATGAACATTTCCGAACTGAGCATACGCCGCCCGGTGCTTGCTACCGTACTTACCATAATCATTGTTATTTTTGGTATTATTGGATACAATGCACTTGGCGTACGCGAATATCCGTCGGTGGATAACCCCATAATTTCAGTATCATGCAGCTATGCCGGAGCCAACGCCGAGGTTATCGAAAGCCAGATAACCGAGCCACTGGAACAGAATATAAACGGTATTCCAGGAATACGCTCCATCTCAAGTGTAAGCCAACAGGGACAATGCCGAATTACAGTTGAGTTTGAACTCTCTGTTGACCTTGAAACTGCTGCAAACGATGTCCGCGATAAAGTTTCACGCGCACAGCGTTACCTGCCTCGTGACTGCGACCCACCGACAGTTTCAAAAGCCGATGCCGATGCAACACCAATCATGATGATTGCAATACAAAGCGGCAAGCGCTCCTTGCTTGAATTGAGCGAGATTGCAGATTTGACCGTAAAGGAGCAGTTACAGACAATCCCGGATGTCAGCAGTGTGCAGATTTGGGGAGAAAAGCGTTATTCCATGCGTCTTTGGCTCGACCCGACGAAACTTGCCGCTCACGGTTTGACGCCTGTTGATGTAAAGAATGCCATCAATAACGAAAATATTGAATTGCCATCCGGTAGCATAGAGGGCAACACTGTTGAACTTACGCTACGCACAATGGGTCAAATGCATACAGCCGACGAGTTCAACAATATCATACTCAAGAAAAGTGGTGGTGATGTCATACGCATCAGCGATATCGGTCATGCCGAACTTGGCCCGGCCGACCTGAAAAGCTACATGAAGATGAACGGAATCCCAATGGTGGGTGTAGCAGTAATCCCACAACCGGGAGCCAACCACATAGACATCGCCGATGCCGTGTATGAGCGAATGAAGCAGATGGAGAAAGACCTGCCCGAGGATATTGAATACACATACAGCTTCGACAACACCAAGTTCATCAGAGCCTCAATCGAGGAGGTAAAGACCACCATATACGAAGCATTCATACTCGTAATCATTATCATATTCCTGTTCCTGCGTGACTGGCGTGTCACACTTGTACCCTGCATTGTAATCCCGGTTTCGCTCATCGGCGCATTCTTTGTGATGTACATCGCCGGGTTCTCAATAAATGTGCTGACAATGCTTGCCATTGTATTGTCTGTAGGTCTTGTGGTCGATGATGCCATAGTCATGACCGAGAATATATACATTCGCATTGAAAAGGGAATGAGACCGCTCAAAGCCGGTATTGAAGGTTCAAAAGAGATATTCTTTGCCGTCATCTCAACTACAATTACCCTTATTGCAGTGTTCCTTCCTATTGTATTCATGGAGGGAACCAGTGGACGATTGTTCCGCGAGTTCAGTTTCGTTGTAGCAGGCTCTGTTGTAATCTCATCATTTGCCGCACTCACATTCACTCCAATGATTGCAACCAAGCTCCTCAAGCGTCGTAAGGAGCAGAAGTGGCTTTACCGCAAAACAGAACCATTCTTTGCAGGCATCAACAAAATCTATTACAAATCATTGAATGCATTCCTAAAAGTCCGCTGGATTGCAATCCCGGTTCTTATACTGATGTTTGTGCTTATTGGCAAATATTGGAACGAAATACCGGCAGAGACAGCCCCTATGGAGGACCGTTCACAAATAACCATAAACACCCGTGGTGCCGAAGGAGTGAGTTACGAATACATGCGCGACTACACAGAGGATATAACAAGTATTGTTGACTCTATTATCCCCGATGCCGCATCGGTTACATCACGCGTTTCAAACGGTGGTGGCAACATACGAATAACATTAAAAGACATAGACCAACGCGACTACACACAAATGGAAGCTGCCGAAAGGCTCACTGCTGCCATTGCCGGAAAGACAAAGGCAAGGGCGTTCGTGCAACAACAGTCATCATTCGGTGGTCGTCGTGGTGGTATGCCTGTACAATATGTAATACAGGCCACAAGCACCGAAAAGTTACAGGAGGTATTACCCGTTTTCCTTCAGCGCGTCTATGACAACCCCACATTCAAGATGGCAGATGTAGATCTGAAGTTCACCAGCCCCGAGACACGAGTACACATAAACCGTGACAAGGCCGGTATTCTTGGTGCAAGCGTACGGGATGTTGCCGAGACTTTGCAGTATGGCCTTAGCGGTCAACGCATGGGGTACTTCTACATGAACGGCAAACAATATGAAATTATTGGACAGATTAACCGCCAGCAACGCAACACCCCTTCAAGTGTAAAATCCATATACATACGATGCGACAATGGCAAGATGATACAGTTGGAGAACTTTGTCGATTTTGTAGAGTCTGTTGCGCCACCAAAACTCTATCATTACAACCGTTTCTTGTCAGCGACCATTTCAGCCGGTCTGGCCGAGGGTAAGACCATTGGCGATGGCCTTGATGAGATGGATAAAATAGCCGAGGAGGTGCTTGACGACACATTCCGCACTGCATTGACAGGCGAGTCCAAGGAGTTCCGTGAGAGTTCATCAAGTCTTATGTTCGCATTCATTCTTGCCCTTGTACTCATATACCTGATACTTGCAGCACAGTTCGAGAGTTTCAAAGACCCGTTCATCATCATGCTAACTGTGCCACTAGCCATTGCCGGAGCACTTATATTCATGAAGAATAATGATATAACCATGAATGTGTTCAGCCAGATTGGTATCATCATGCTCATAGGACTTGTTGCAAAGAACGGTATTCTTATTGTAGAATTCGCTAACCTAAAACAGAATGAGGGTGAAAGCAAGATGGAGGCCATCAAGAATGCATCCTTGCAGCGCCTACGTCCAATCCTCATGACCAGCCTTTCAACAGTCCTGGGATTGGTTCCTCTGATGTATGCGACCGGTGAAGGTGCCAACCAACGCATTGCCATGGGAACTGCCGTTGTGGGAGGTATGATAGTCTCTACCCTACTCACAATGTTCATTGTCCCGGCAATATACAGTTACATATCTACTGAGCGTAAAGATAAAAAGACAAAAGAGGAGGGAAACAAATGAAACGATTTCTTTTGACCATATCAATAATTACCGCAATAACCATTAGCGGAAGTGCACAGACCTATACCCTTAGCGAATGCCTGAAAAAAGGTTTGGAAAACAACTACTCATTGCGTATTACACGCAATGACGAGGAGATTGCACACAACAACACAACACTCGCCAATGCAGGGTTATTACCCACCGTTGACCTCGTCGCCGGATACAATGGCGATTTAAGCAGCAGTGATGCCAAAAACCGTGCTACGGGAGAGAGCGACATGTCAATCAACACATTCGACCAGACACTGAATGCCGGCGTTGATATAAATTGGACCATATTTGACGGTTTCAATGCAAGCACTACATACAAGCAGTTGAAAGAGATGGAGTTGATTGGAGAGACCGGAACAAGACTTGCCATCGAGGACTTCATAGCCGATTTCACATCCGAATATTACAACTTTATCCAACAGCGCTTACGCTTAGACAACTATTTCAATGCAGTCCAACTCTCAAAGGAGCGTCTGCGCATTGTGGAGGAACGATATAACATCGGTAGTTTTTCGCGTCTCGATTATCAACAGGCCAAAGTCGATTTCAATGCTGACAGTGCACAATATCTCAAACAGCAGGAGGCTGTAATCGCGTCACGCATTGCACTGAATGAGATGATGGCAATTGACCAGGTATATACTCCTATCATTACTAAAGAGAACACGATTGAAATAGACAGCACCTTGGTCTTTGCCGATCTGTGGTACAGTATGCTCGAAAAGAATGCAGACCTGCTTATTGCCGGACACAATAGCAACATTGTCCAACTCAACTACAAAAAGATAATGTCGCGCAACTATCCCTATGTGAAACTAAATGTCGGCTACGATTATTCATACAACCACCACTCGACCGGAACATATTCTCACCGTAACAATTGGGGAGGGAATGCCGGAGTAACCATCGGGTTCAACATTTGGGACGGTAACCGCAAACGCGAAAAGCGCAATGCAAAAATAGAGATTGACAACGCCAAGTTGCAATATAATCAATTGGAGCTGACGCTTAAAGCAGACCTTGGCAATTTGTGGCATGCTTATGAGAACAACCTCAGACTATTTAACCTTGAGAAGCACAATGTAATCACAGCACGAGAAAACCATGAGATAGCAAAAGAGCGTTATATGCTCGGAGACCTCTCCGGTATTGAAATGCGCGAGGCACAGTTGAGTCTTCTGCAAGCAGAGGAACGACTTATTTCCGTACTGTACAACACTAAAATATGCGAGATTTCACTACTGCTCATAAGTGGTAAAATCGGGCATTATCTTGAAGACAGCAAGAGTCTGTGAAAATTAAAGAACCGGATTGATGCCTACAAATTAAGTTCAAACTGAAAACAAAAAACTGCCAACACAAGATGAAGAAATATCTGCTGACACTTTTTCTCACAATCCCTTTTACTCTGATGGCACAGGTGACAGGAACAGTCCGAGGCGTGATAATAGAGGATGAGACCGACGACCCCCTGCCCTTTGTTACCATAGCACTCACCCCTGATGGCAGCAGTGCGCCAATCGCCGGTTGTAGCACAGATGAAGATGGTTCATTCAAGCTCGACAAAATCAAAGCCGGCAAATACACCATTACAGCATCATTCATGGGTTATCTCAGCGATAGCCGTAAGGTCAATATCACAGCAGGAAACAACAACATAAACATTGGCACAATCAAGCTCAAGAATGACCGCAAACTACTGAAAGAGGTTGTCATTACAGAGCAACGCTCACAGATGAGCTTTGAAATTGACAAGCGTGTTTTCACCGTTGATCAAAGCATTGCCACCACAGGAGGTTCTGCAAGCGATGTCCTGGCCGACATACCATCTGTCGAAGTTGACAATGAGGGAACTGTATCCTTGCGTGGCAGCGAGAGTGTAACAGTGTGGATAAACGGCAAGACAAGCGGCCTCACATCGGACAACCAAGGCGATATTCTGCAGCAGTTGCCGGCAGGTTCAATTGAGAAGATTGAAGTGATTACCAACCCGTCGGCCAAACATTCACCAGAGGGAACTGCCGGAATTATAAATATTATCCTTAAACGAGACAGGAAAGCCGGATACTATGGAAGCGTACAGGCCGGATTGGATTCAGAACTTGGTTACAATGCCGGTGGCAACATCAATTATAGCAGCGGCAAGTTAGACGCATACGCCGGGCTCAACTACCGCAACATGAGTTTTGAAAATGACGGAGTTACAGATACCAGATATTATGGTGCACAGGAGAAATATCAACGCCAGACAAACACAGGCAGTCATAA
>JAFNWA010000200.1 GCA_017383665.1 Bacteroidaceae bacterium
GATTTTGTGATACCGACATTCGGTGTTGCGGCTTTTGTTCAGGGTGGGGTGTCTATTGGTGGTTTCAATGTGAATGCAGGTCTGCGCATTGACTATGAATATTCGTCAATGAGTTATGACAGCCGTTCAACGGTATGTTATAGTACATACAAGGATTTGCGCGATAGCAACGAACTCAATACTGTGTTCAAAGGCCACAGGGCGGTCGATGCCCTTGAACTGTTGCCAAGCATCTCTGTCTCATACGGTGCTGATTGGGGAAATGTATATGCATCTGCTCGCAAGGGATTCAAAGCCGGTGGTTTCAATACACAACTTTTTTCTGATATACTGCAACAGAAGATGATGGGAGAACTTGTGGGTAATGACCAAGATGTAGATGCTTCGTCAACGCTATATCATCCCGAGGAAAATTGGACATACGAATTGGGTACGCATCTTTCACCTCTCGCAAACGGGAATCTTGATATATCGGCAACACTGTTCTACATTGATTGCCGCAACCAGCAGTTGACTGCATTTCCACAAGGAATGAGCACGGGGCGTATGATGTCGAATGCCGGTCGCTCGTTCAGTGCCGGTGCTGAGCTTTCTGCCCGTTATGTCTTGGGAGATATTACTTTTGATGCCGGCTTTGGCTATACTCATGCCGAGTTTGTCAAATACAATCGTGGCGATGTCGATTTGTCGGGAAAGATACTTCCTTATGCTCCACGAGAAACCTATTCTCTGAATGTTGCCTATCGCTTGCCTGTGTCACGCAGTTTTGCCGATGTCTTTGTGCTGAATGTGGGCTGGAACGGCGTGGGACGCATACATTGGAACGAAGAGAATACTCTTTCGCAATCGTTCTATGGCCTGTTGTCTGCCTCGCTTGTGTGGGAAAAGGGGTGCTGGGGCGCATCGCTTTGGGGCAAGAATCTGCTGAATGAAAAATACAATACATTCTATTTCCGCTCAATTGGTAATGACTTCTTTGCCCAAGGCAAACCATTGCGTTTTGGAGCATCAATCCATGTAAATTTATAATGACAATGAAAAAGATAAAATTATTGTTGCTTTTACCACTCTTCCTTTTGTCTTGTGTTGACAACAGTTCTACATTTCCGGATAACGCCGATGGAGTTTTTTATGGAAGACTTACTGTGGGAAGTTACACTCAAGATAATGTCGGGATTTCGGTGACCGTAGTTTCCGATTCAACAGTGGATGTCTTCTTCGACAATGTGAAGTTTGCAGCTTTAATGCCGGTAAAGGTGGATATAAATGTGAAGGGGATACCTTCTATGAAGTCAGGCGAAGTGCTTACATTTTCGGCAGTAGAGATTGATCCTTATATGAACAAAGAACCGGAACCGCAGCCCGAGTACCGCTTTGCAACATTTAGAGGTGTTGTCAAGGGGAATGAACTCGTTCTTGAGGCCAAGATGTCTGATGACCTGGAATCTTCTTCTCGCGCAGGAAAAGAATTTAGATTCAATGGAACTTGTAATTGAATAAATAGAAAAACACCATAATTATGAGGAGAGTAATATTTGCTGTTGTAGTAATGGCGATGAGTCTTGCTGCTGTTGCTCAGGTAAAAGCCCGTTGGGGCAGTGCTGATGTGCGCTATCCAATGGTTTGTGAAACAGTTGTCGGCGACACAGCCGTAAGTAGCGTTGTCGCTTGGCGCGGTGAGCGAGTGAACCTGCAGCTTGTTGTTGAGAATGGTGCAAAGGAGTCTTCTGTCGAATACAAGTTCAGTGATTTGAAGTGTGGCAGAAGTGTTATCCCTGCATCGAATATTATTGGTGGATTTGTGCAGCCGGTCATTACCGACAAGTTTACCGGCTGTGGCCGTCACGAGGTCGATGCATATGGCGAGCTACCTGTTGCCGACCGGATAACAGCCACTAACCCCACTGTGCTTGATAGTGCTGCGTGCCGTGGCCTGTGGCTCACTGTTCAAGTACCGCAGGAGGCCAAGGCCGGTACATACAAGGGAACTGTAGAACTCCTTTGTAACGGGAAAAAGACTAAATACAAATATTCTGTCAGGGTACTTGACCGCACACTGCCTGAGCCAAAAGAGTGGGCTTTCCACCTTGACCTTTGGCAGAATCCATACGCTATTGCTCGCGTGCATAATGTTGAGCTATGGAGCAACGAGCATTTTGAGGCGTTGCGTCCTTATATGCTCAAACTTGCCTCGGCCGGCCAGAAGGCTATTACGGCAACGCTCATTGACCGTCCTTGGGACGGACAGACATACGACCCCTTTGGCAGTATGGTTACTTGGGTGCGTAAAGCCGACGGAACCTGGTGGTACGACTTTACAATCTTTGACCGTTGGGTGGAATTTATGATGTCATGCGGCATTGACAAGGAGATTACCTGTTTCTCAATGATTCCGTGGAAGCTATCGTTCCGTTATTACGACCAGGCGACTCACTCTCACAAATATATAAACTGCGCTCCGGGCGAGGATGCCTATGCGCAGTTTTGGGGCGGAATGTTGAGCGCCTTCTCTGCCCACTTAAAGGAGAAAGGATGGTTCGACAGGACATTCATATCCATGGACGAGCGTAGTTTGCAGCAGATGCAGGCGGCAATAAAGGTTATAAAGGAGTATGCTCCGGGAATGAAGATTTCAATGGCCGGCAACTATCACCCCGAGATTGAGCCCGACATCCACGACTACTGCCTTGATATATTCGCCTACGGAGCCTACACACCCGAGCTCCTGGCTACACGCCGTGCGCAAGGTAAGGTTTCAACATACTACACATGCTGCAGTGCCGAGTATCCGAATCTCTTTACATTCTCTGACCCTGCCGATGCTGCATTTATAGCGCTTGAGGCACTTACAAAAGATCTGGACGGTTACCTGCGTTGGGCATATAACAGCTGGACTGTAACGCCCGAGGAGGATTCGCGCTTTACCGCATGGCCTGCAGGTGATACCTATGTTATCTATCCGTTCAGCGTAAGTTCAATCCGTTGGGAGCGTCTTGTGCAAGGCATCCAGTTGTTCGAGAAGTACAGAATACTGCTTGCCGAGGCAAAGGCTGACGGTAATGAAACTCGCGTTGCCCGGCTTGAGCAGTTGCTGCGCAGTGTGGATATAAAGAAAATTTCAACCGACAGCGAGACTATCGTGAACGGCTTCAGCGATGGTTTGAATGCTATGTGATTAACAAAAATAATATTCTTATGGAAATAACATCAACAATAAAATATGTAGGAGTCGATGACCTTGACATCGACCTCTTTGAGAGCCAATATGTTGTGCCCGAGGGAATGGCATACAATTCGTACATTATTCTCGATGAAAAGGTGGCAATCATGGACACTGTAGATGCGCGCAAGGGGGCTGAGTGGTGGGCTAATGTTGAGCATGTTCTTGGCAGCCGCACTCCCGATTATCTTGTTGTGCAGCACTTGGAGCCCGACCATGCGGCACTCATTCACGAGGTGCTCGACCGCTATCCGCAGACAAAAATTGTTGCAACGGCAAAGGCAGTGCAGATGATGCCACAGTTCTTTGACAGCGTGGAATTTGAAGGTCGCACAATTGCCGTTAAGGAGGGCGATACCCTTTCGCTCGGTAGTCACACCCTGCAGTTCTTTGTAGCTCCCATGGTGCACTGGCCCGAGGTGATGGTCTCATACGAGCAGAGCGAGAAAGTGCTTTTTGCTGCCGATGCGTTCGGTAAGTTCGGTGCGTTGTGCAACGGGGGCGCTTGGGACTGCGAGGCACGCCGTTACTTCATAAATATATGCGGTAAGTATGGCGCACAGGTGCAGACACTGCTGAAAAAGGCAGCAACGCTCGATATAAAGACAATATGTCCGCTTCATGGTCCTGTGTTGACCGAAAATCTCGGTCACTACATTGGGCTGTATAATATCTGGAGCAAGTATGAACCCGAGAATGAGGGTGTGCTTGTGGCCTATGCCTCAATACATGGCGGAACAGCTGTTGCAGCCAACCGCCTTGCCGACATGCTGCGCGAGAAGGGTGCTCCAAAGGTGGTTGTTACCGACCTCTCGCGTTGTGATATGGCCGAGGCTGTCGAGGATGCCTTCCGCTACAGCCACATGGTTGTCTGTGCCGCTTCCTACGATGCCGATGTGTTCCCACCGATGCACGATTTCCTGCACCACCTGAAGCTGAAGAACTATCAGAACCGCAAGGTGGCAATCGTGGAGAACGGCTCGTGGGCACCCACAGCAGGGCGCGTTATGCGTGGTATGCTTGAGGGAATGAAGAACATAGAAATTGTTGAACCAATGGTTACAATACGATCGCGCATGAAGGAGAGTGACCTTCCTGCAATGGAGCATTTGGCAGTTGCACTGCTTGCGTAAGACAAGTATGTCAAATGTTAAAATTTAACAGGTTTGCCCAATAGGTAAGCCTGTTTTTGCTATAATATTATAATAACTATATATTTATTTGCTTTTGTTGATAGTATGCCTTATTTTTGTTCATTGAAATAGTATGCTCCAAAGAGCGTGCCTGTTTTTTGAGTACATAAAATAAAACTTAATACTAACATTTTAAAACAAACTCTATGAAAAAGATCTTCTTTATGCTTGTCTCTTTCTTGTGCTTGGCTTTTGCCGCACAGGCGCAGACAGCAGTAACCGATCTCTCGCAATTGAGTAACGACAAGGTTTACACATTGCGTAGTGCCCGTTGCTTCTTGTTGTATAGCAATGAACTGCCGGGTGAAATTTGCAGTAGCACCGGTAAACAGGTGGGTACTGTAACAAGAAACAATGCCGACCCGGCACAGTTGTTCCGTATCGAGAAGAACGGTTCAAACTACTATCTCTACAGCCTTGGCGCAGAGAAGTATGTAAGCTCAAACGGTAGCTTCACAGCAACAGCGTCTTCACCACTTGGCATTACAAAGGTAGGCGGCAGCTATCCCTGGAAGCTCACTATCGGCGGTAACGGTATGAACTCACAGGAGCCCGGTCAAATGGATGCCGGTATTGTAGTTAACAGTTGGACTACAACTGACCCCGGTAACTGCTACATCATTGAAGAGGGCGTTGCTCCTGTTTCTGAATTCACAGTATCTATTCTTGGTACAGAGGATGCAGCTGCCGGTGTTGTAATTAATGGCACAGAGTACAAGAACGGTGCAAAGTTCTCTGTTGATTTCGTACTCAAGAGAAGCCACCTCAAGGCTAACAAGGTTGGTGATATGATTGCTTCGGCAAACATAGATGGTTCTGTAGTTTATGTAAGCTACTTTGATGCCGGTACAAAGTTCTATACAGTCCGTGGCGGTCACGGCGGTTATGTAAGCTTGAACCCCGATTATGTTGCGGGTGGCAATCTGTTGCTTACAAATACAGACACTCCACGCGACAACCAGGGCCTTTGGGCTTTTAAGGAGCAGGGTGGAAATGTTTATAAAGTATATAATTACTCTACCGGTCTTTCAAAGGTGCTTGGTATAACCGGTGACGAGGCTGCTGCCCGTACAACTATGGTTGCAGCTGCTTCTAACACACATAGTACCGAATTTGACGGCACCTTGAATTTTGATGGTTCGGAATCATATATCAAGATTAAGGGCACAAGCAAATGGTGGAACAAGCGTGGCGATTATCTCGCCTTGTGGAACACAGGCTCGGTAAAAGATGATACAGGTAGCACGTTCTTCCTTGAGGAGGTTGATGTTGCAGACTATCCCGATGAGTACATCCATGAGATTTCAAAGATTGAGGGTGTTGCATCATACTCACCAAAGAACCCCAATACATTGTGGTACACAACATCGGCCGAGGCTGCAGGTGTAAGCTACCCTTGGATGGAGTATGCATTGCCACTGGGTAACGGTGAGCTTGGCTGTATGGTATTCGGCGGTGTACGCACCGAGGAACTCCAGTTCAATGAGAAGACACTTTGGAGCGGTCCTGCAAACGTTGTAGGCGCAGGCGGCGGTAACCGTACATTCATGAACTTTGGTTCTTTGTTCATTGCAAACAACGACAACACAGTTTACGAGGGTGTTACAGACTATGTCCGCTACCTCGAC
>JAFNWA010000201.1 GCA_017383665.1 Bacteroidaceae bacterium
GACTCGTGAAAAGACACGCCTCGACAATATCTTCTATACCCTTTTCCGTTCAAAGAAGTTTACAGACGAGAACTATGCCGAGGACAAGGAGAAGATTCTTGACCGTTACTATGAGCACGGCTATCGTGATGCCCGTATTGTAAAGGATAGTGTTGTTGCAAATGAAGATAACAGCGTCGATATCTATTTGGGAATAGAAGAAGGTAACAAATATCACATCCGTAGTATAAAGTGGGTTGGAAACAGTGTCTATTCTACGGCTTTCCTGGATGAGGTTCTGCGAATGAAGGCAGGTGATGTATATAATCAGAACGAACTTGAAAAACGACTTCTGATGGATGAAGATGCGGTTAAGAATCTCTATTATAATGAGGGTTATGTATTCTTTAATGCACTACCCATTGAGGCGAGAATAGAAAATGATTCTGTCGATATTGAAATTCGTATGGTAGAGGGTGTACAGGCGACAATTGACCGTGTTACAATCAGCGGTAATGACCGTGTCTATGAGGAGGTTGTGCGCCGCGAGCTCTATACTCTGCCGGGTAGTCTTTTCTCAATGAGTGCTCTTGAGCGCTCTTGGCGTAATATTGCCAATATGGGACACTTCGATCCGGAAAAGGTGGATCCGGGAGCTGTGCCTAACCCAGAGAATGGAACTGTTGACATGAACTGGAAGCTTGAACCTAAGAGTAGTGACCAGATTGAGCTTTCGGCAGGTTGGGGACAGACTGGTGTCATCGGTAAGCTTTCGTTGAAGTTCTCGAACTTCTCAATCCGTAATCTTTTCCGCAAGGATGGTGTGCGCCGTGGTATCTTGCCACAAGGCGATGGACAGACATTCTCGATAAGTGCACAGACAAACGGACGCTACTACCAGTCATACAGTCTCTCATTCTTTGATCCATGGCTTGGTCGCAAACGCCCCAATTCTCTGTCGGTATCGGCATTCTTCTCAATGCAGACCGATGTTGCCGACAGTTACTACAACTCGGCATACTATAACAACTACTATAACTATCTCTATGGTTACGGTAATTATAGCGGTTATGGATACAATAATGTGTCATCATACTACGACCCGGACAAACATATAAAGATGTATGGTGTGTCTGTTGGTTGGGGACGCCGTCTTACTTGGCCCGATGACAACTTTACATTCTCGGCCGAGCTGAACTATCAGGTTTACTCGCTCAAGGATTGGCAGTACTTCCTCATCACAGATGGTAATTGCAACAATCTCAATCTGCAGTTGACTTTGGGACGCAGTACGGTCGATCACCCATTCTTCCCTCGTCAGGGTTCGGAATTCTCTTTGATTGTGTCGGCGACACCCCCCTACTCGTTGTGGGATGGAAAGGATTATGCTAATCTTGCCAAGAATGTCAACTCTCCATCTTACAAGGATGAACTCCGTGACAAGCATAGGTGGATAGAATACTATAAGTTAAAGTTCCGTAGCAAGACATACACTTCTCTCACACCGGGCAAGTACAACCTTGTGCTCATGACGCGTGCCGATTTCGGTATTCTTGGCAGTTATGACAACAACAAGAAATCTCCGTTCGAGACATTCTATGTTGGTGGTGACGGTATGAGTGGATATTCATACAACTATGCTACGGATATGATAGCCCTGCGCGGTTATGAAAATGGTAGTCTCACTCCATATGGTTATGAGGGCTACGCTTACGCTCGCCTTGGTCTTGAGCTCCGCTTCCCATTCATGTTGCAGAACTCTACAACAATATATGGATTGGCTTTCGTCGAGGGCGGTAATGCATGGACCGATGCCACAAAGTTCAATATTTTTGATCTCAAGCGCAGTGCCGGTGTCGGTGTGCGTGTCTTCTTGCAGATGATAGGTCTTATCGGTATTGACTGGGCTTATGGATTTGACAATGTATTTGGTTCGTCACAGTATGGTGGAAGTCATTTCCACTTCATTCTGGGACAGGAGTTCTAATAAATAAAAACAGGAACAGCTATGAAAAGGTTAATTTTTGCGGCAGTGATTTCATTGTTCTCTATTGTAGGGGTACAGGCTCAAAAATATGTGACAGTAGATATGGAGTATATTCTCAAGAATATTCCGGCTTATGAGCGTGCCAATGAGCAACTAAACCAACAGTCACGACGCTGGCAGGGCGAGATTGATGAATTGGTACAGGAGGCCGAGACTCTTTACAAGAAATATCAGAGTGAGTCGGCTTTCCTCTCAGATGCGCAGCGCATTGAACGCGAAGAGCAATACTTGCCAAGGAAAAAGAGGCAGTGGAGCTTCGCCGCCAGTATTTTGGTCCAACTGGTGAACTCTATAAAAAACATGAAAGTCTCATAGCTCCCATCCAGGAGGAGGTGTACAATGCTGTCAAGGAGATTTGTGATTTGAAAAAATATACCATGGTGTTTGATAAATCATCTACAGCAGGTCTCATATACTCTTCGCCGTCAATAGATATCAGCAGTGATGTACTTGTTAGGTTGGGATATTCAGAATAATTAACATTTGTCAATTTAACAAATGGATGATTTTTCAGTCATATAAGTAGAAAGTGAAATTGTTTAATTTAAATATTGAAAAAATGAAGAAATTTTTGATTTTGATTTTGATGCTGGCTCCAATGAGTCTTTTGGCACAGAAATTCGGTTATGTAAATTCTGCTGAAATCATTCAGGTTATGCCCGAATACAGCAAGGCTCTCAAGGATATACAGGCTCTTGAGAAGACATATACCGACGATTTTAACAGCATGCGTACAGAACTTGAGAGAAAGGGTACTGAGTTTGAGAAGATGCAGCAGGATTCTGTTCCGGAAAATATCCTCAAGCGTCGTTATGAGGAGTTGATGCAGATGCAGCAGCGTCTTCAGGAGTATGGCCAGACAATTCAGCAGAATCTCAGCAAGGCCGAGTCTGAGAAGATGATGGAAATTCAGACTGTCCTCAAAAGTGCTCTTGATGCTGTCGGTAAGGATGGCGCGTATGTTTGCATCTTTGACATAGCAGGTGGCATTCCTTTTATCAATACAACTATTTGTGAGGATGTTACACCAAAGGTAAGAGCAAAGCTCGGTATTCCTGCAAATGCAGTTCCGGCTGTAGCTAACCGATAAATTGTTGTTATATCACAGGGCAACTCTCCTCTTGGGGAGTTGTCCCTATTGATAGTACTGCTGTTCATCCACTATTTTATCTGTTATATATGCGTAAACTCTTTTTGACGCTATTTATATTCTCTTTTACAATACCTGTTTATTCGCAGTTCGGATATTACAGCACTATTCGTGTACTTGAGTCCCTGCCGCAATATGCCCAGGCTGTGAATGATTATGAGCGCCTTTGTGAGCGTTGCGAAAAGGAAATAGAGCACAACGAGAAGGAACTGACCCGTTTGTATGTGGCATTCCTTGACGGACATCGTGATTTCCCTGAGCCTATTTTGCGTAAAAGACAGAGCGAATTGCAGCGTTTGGTGGATAACAGTGTCGAATTCCGCAAACAGCTCAAGGTGTGGCTTTCCGAGGCTAAGGATTCCTTATATGCACCATCTTACCAGATAGTCAATGATGCGTTGGCGAAAGTGTGTATGGCCTGCGACCTTGATTACGCGATAGATCGTGACATATTGGCCTATGGGTATATAAATCCTAAAAAGGGTGTTGATATTACCCGTATGGTGACAGATGCAGCTCTCTACCCCGAGAAACCAGTGACTGATCTTGATGGGTATGAGGATTTTGTTCGAGAATACAAAGCCGCCGAACCATTGCCAAGTTATCGCACTGTAGTTGAACCGGTAGATACTCCTGTTGTTGAAGTTGCGGCTCCTGTTGTTGAACCTGTTGACAGTATTATAGAAAGGGTTTCCTTTGAAACAGATGCTATTGCCGACACTCTTGTTGTGCAGGATGCTGTAAATGAGGAGCATATATTGTTGAACGATTCCATAAAATAATGTTGACAATGGATAAATTTGTGCAACTTTCCAAGGAAGCAGGCCCTATAGGTATCTTTGATTCAGGATACGGTGGCTTGACAATATATGACGAGATAAAGAAACTGCTCCCGGAGTACGATTACATTTACTTGGGTGATAATGCTCGCACTCCTTATGGTACACGCTCGTTCGATGTGGTATATGAGTTTACCCGTGAGGCCGTGGACTATCTTTTCCGTCAAGGTTGCCAGCTTGTTATTCTTGCTTGCAATACAGCATCGGCAAAGGCTCTCCGTACAATACAACAGGTAGATATTCCATCTCTTGATCCTAACCGTCGTGTTCTGGGCATAATCCGCCCCACTGTAGAGTGTATTGGTGATGTTACCAAGAGTCGTCATGTGGGCGTGTTGGCAACAGAGGGTACAATAAAATCACTCTCTTATCCACTTGAGATACGCAAACTGTTCCCTGAAATTGAAGTTACAGGTGAAGCCTGTCCCATATGGGTTCCTCTTGTGGAGACAAACGAATATAGCTGTGATGGTGCCGACTACTTTGTGAAACGCCATATCGACAATCTTCTGTCAAGAGATCCCGAAATAGATACAATCATACTTGGTTGTACCCATTATCCCATTCTTATCGAGAAAATAAGAAAATATACCCCTGAAAATATTAGACTTGTTACTCAGGGTGCCGCTGTCGCAGCCTCTTTAAAGAGTTATCTCTGCCGTCACAAGGCTATGGATGAGCTTTGCACCAAGGGCGGTAATACAATATTCTGTACAACAGAGGCCGGGGGAAAGTTTGGAGCCCAAGCATCACTTTTCTTGAACTATCCTGTTGAGGTAAAGAATGTTTCACTTGATTGAAGTCTGTATGTGGTCTTCGTGAGAGTCGTGTTTGCTCCTGGCGCTACAGACTATCTGTTTTCAGGCAAATCTTTTTGTAAGAGCTTTTACAGGAAGCCACACGGTGACAAATCCTACAATTATAACAGTTGCAAATATCATTGCAACATCGCTCCACACAATTTCCATTGGGTAACTATCGACAACAAAACCACCATTTTCGGCTCCCATTGAAATGAGTCCGAACTCCTGTTGTGCATAGCATAATGCAACACCCAGTACAATGCCAATTACAGCTCCTATTGCAGAGATTATTCCACCTTCAAAAACAAAGATGTTGGCAATTGTCTTGTTTTCTGCTCCCATGCTGCGCAATGTGTTCATATTGTCGCGCTTTTCAATTATCAGCATGGCTAGTGAACCGATGATGTTAAAACAGGCTATTGCCAAGATGAAGGTAAGGAATATGTAGGAGATTAGTTTTTCAATTTGCATTACCTTGTAGATACTCTCCTGTTGTTCATATCTGTCCTGTACAACAAAATCATCCCCAAGAATTTTTTCTATTATAGTTTTTACTTCATCGGTGTTCTCTCCGGCCTTGACTTTTATCTCCATTGATGTGGCTTCGTTTGCCTCGCGCCTGAATATGCTCCGTGCAAACCTGCTTGATGTGATTATATACCCTCCATCATATTCGGGTTGGTTCAGTATAAACACATTCCCCGATGAATAAAGCTCGCCCTTTTTGAAATTCCTTGCAGGAACGGTAAGGTTTATGTTTCCCTTGCGGTTTGGCGCATATACTTTTAGCGGATCATTGAAAAATGTTCCGCAGTTCAATTCTTTTGCAAGAGTACCTCCCGGAATGGCATAGTCCTTTTCTCCATCACTCAGAATAAACTCTCCCGTTCCGTTAAGAATCTTGTGTATGTCGGTGAGAGAAGTGAAGGCTTCATCGACACCTTTTATAGTAACCATAGCCTGCCTGTCGTCATATTCTACCATTGCCTTATCCTCAACACCAAACGAAAAGGCTTCCAATTGAGGCATTGCTGCTACTTTTAAAATTTCAGGCGCATCAGTAGTGAAGACCTTACCTCTTGACGCAGTTATTTTTATATCAGGGTCAAATGCTGTGAATTGTTTGGTTACAACCCCTTGAAAACCATTGAAAACCGACAAGACACAAACCATTGCAGCCGTAGCAAGTGCAATACCTGCAACAGCCACCCCCGAGATGATATTTATCACCTGGTGGCTTTTCTTTGAGAACAGGTAGCGCTTGGCTATGTATAGTGACAGGTTCATTGGACTGCTTTATATACTTTGTGGTGTCATTTTGACAGCGCGTAGCTGCGAGAGAACAGTTGAGTGTTGTTATTCTTTCAACAGCTTGTCGATATTCTCAATGTAGTCGAGTGAGTCGTCGATGTAGAATCTTATTTCGGGGATGATGCGCAGTTGGTGGCGTACTCTGTTGCCAAGCTCAAAACGGATAGCCTTGATGTTTGTGTTAAGGTGTTCAACAACTTCGTTTCCTTTCTCCGAGGGGAATACACTCAAATAGGCCTTTGCAATGCCCAAGTCCGGGCTAACGCGCACAGCGCTCACCGATACCATCACTCCGCGTGTTTCCTTCTGCAATCTGAGCAGAATCTCGCTCAACTCCTTCTGTATGAGGCGTGAAATCTTGTTTTGTCTTGTACTGTCCATATATTTTTATTTTTTTCTTATTATCGTAAGTCCATCACGCAACGGCAGAATCACCACTTCAACCCTTTCATCATTGCGTATGAGGTCGTTGAATGCCCTCACGCCGTTGGTCTGTGCATCCTGCCTCTCAGGGTTAATCACATGCCCGTCCCATAGCGTGTTGTCGGCAAGAATCCAACCGCCTTCGTTGAGGTATTCCATTGCCATTTCGTAATACTTTATGTATTCACGCTTGTTGCCATCCATGAACACCAGGTCGAACTTCTCGCCCAATGTGGGTACAATCTCAAGCGCGTCTCCAATGATGAACTCAATCTTGTCTGCGTATGGTGAACCCTCTATCCAGCGGCGTGTGAAATCCTCCAGTTCATCCTCCACTTCAAAGGTGTATAGCTTGCCGCCCTCGTCAAGTCCCTCGGCCATGCATAGTCCCGAATAGCCGGTGAATGTGCCAATCTCAAGAATCCTGCGTGGGCGAATCATTTTCACAAGGAATTTGAGCAAGCGTCCCTGTATGTGTCCCGATGCCATTTGCGGTGCCAGAATCTCAATATGAGTGGCACGGAACAGCCTGTAGAGGTAGTCGCCTTCGGGACTGCTGTGGTCGGCAATATACTGGTCGAGTGGGGTGGTAAGGCTCATTGTTTATGTTATGTTCTTATTTCAACTGCGAAGATACAACTTTTTAATGAGCAAACAAAAATGTTTCAAATCCATAACGCTTCTATTGTGTCGCAGTTTCGCCCTTTTTTTGTAACTTCGCCTGTGGAAAACATTGAACCAATGAACAGGAAGTCACAATCGCCGCTGATGCGTTACCGCATATATCTGCAACTTGAGAAATCGCTGCAGCCCAACACTGTTGAGGCATATATTGGCGATGTGAATAAACTGTTGGTGTTCTTTGGCGATGTTGACCATCTGCTTGCCGTTACGCTCGACGAACTGCGCGAGTTCCTCTCTGCAATGGCCGATGTGGGTGTGAATGCACGCTCGCAAGCACGCATAATATCGTCGTTGCGATCTTTTTATGGATTCCTGAAGTTGGACGGCTATATTGATTCTGATCCCACGGCACTCCTGCAGTCGCCCAAGATTGGAATGCGCCTGCCCGATGTGCTCACCCTGCAAGAGATTGACGACATAATAAATGCTATAGACCTTGCTACAAATGAAGGGCAAAGGAATAGGGCAATGATTGAACTGCTTTACAGCTGTGGACTGCGTGTTTCCGAACTCTGCTCGCTTCGTATGTCCGACCTCTACCTCAAGGAGCAGTTCATCCGTGTAACGGGTAAGGGCGACAAGCAACGCCTTGTGCCCATTTCGTCGCGTGCTATAGCCGAACTCGAGGCCTACTTCGCAGACCGCAATAGAATACCCATAAAAAGTGGGTACGAGGATTATGTCTTTATCAGCGAGCGGCTAAAGAAGTCACTTTCACGCATAACAGTTTTTCATCACATCAAGGAACTTGTTGCACGGGTTGGTATAAAGAAAACAGTAAGCCCTCACACCTTCCGTCACTCATTTGCAACTCATCTTCTTGAAGGTGGTGCAAATCTGCGCGTAATACAGGCAATGCTTGGTCATGAGAGTATATCAACCACTGAAATTTACACACATATTGACAGGATGCGACTGCGCGAGGAGATAATTATGCACCATCCCCGTAACAACAAGTGATAAAAATTGTAAAATAAATAGTAGCTGCGCTCTCTTTGTTTTGATAATTGGATTTGTAGAATTACCTTTGTAACAAATAGCGTCATTTGCGCACGCTGTACGACAAAACGATAATAATAAATTATAAACAAATGTTGAAGAAATTACCATTGCTGCTCGTTATGGCAGCTGTTGTGTTGAGCTCATGTAGTTCAAAGATGAAGAATATGAAATCGGAGTATTTTACAGTCTCTCCAGGTGTCCTTGAAGTCGTGGGTAGCGAGATTCCTGTAACTGTGGACGGAAAATTCCCCGCCAAATTCTTTAATAAAAAATCGGTACTTACAATAACCCCCGTACTCAAGTATGAGGGCGGTGAGGCTATTGCCGAGCCTGTAACATTCCAGGGTGAGAATGTGCGTGGCAATGACCGTGCTATCTCATATGAGAATGGTGGTACATTTAAGATGAAGATGCAGTATGATTATCTCCCGGAGATGGAAGATGCCGAGTTGTACTTGCGCTTTGTGGTCAATAAGGGCGGTAAGTCCTATGATATTCCAGAGATAAAGGTTGCAGATGGTTGTATTGCGACATCACAGCTCTATCGTCAGACAGTTGCAACAGCAAATATTGCTATTGGTGAGGATGCATTCCAACGAGTTATCAAGCAGGCGAAGGAGGCTAATATCATGTTCCTTATCCAGCAAACAAATCTCCGTGCTTCTGAACTCAATAGTACAGAGATGAATGAGTTGCGTGCAACTCTCAAGGATGTTGCAACTGATTATGAGAACAAGGTTCTTGATGATATACAGATTTCTGCTTACGCTTCACCCGATGGCGGCGTTATGCTCAACGACGGTATCGCGGTTGTGTATAATCCAAAATTATACTTAAGACAGAAATACCGATTTTAAGTTTTAAATAAAAAATAAGAATAATATTTATAGCA
>JAFNWA010000202.1 GCA_017383665.1 Bacteroidaceae bacterium
ATGTAGATGTCGGTATCGGTGCTCAATGTATAGTCGCGGCCGCTCTTCTTATTGCATGAGTATGCAATCTGCTTTGAGTCGTTGCTCCATGCAAGCTGCTCGGCGCCACCGAAGGGGCGGTTGGGGCAGTCATATACAGTGCCCTCAAGCAGGTCCTTGCCCTCGTCGATAGATGAGCCGTCAAAGTTGGCGATGAAGGGGTGAGGCGCGTCGTTGAGCCACTCGTCCCAGTGTTTGTACATGAGGTCGTCAATGACAAAACCTTTTGCAAGTGGAAGGTCGGGGTGGATGTCGGCTGTAGTGGGCTTTATCTTGATGCGCTTTACAAGAATTACCTTGCTCTCGTCGGGCGAGAAAAGGAAACCTTCGATGTCGCTTGCATCGTTTGTGAGCTGCTTGCGCTCTGTGCCGTCGGGGTTCATCTCCCACACCTGGCTACTGCCGCTTGCATTTGAAAGGAATGCTATCTTTGTGCCGCCCTTTATCCATGCTGCGCTGCTTTCGTTGGCTGCTGTTGTTGTCAGTTTGGTGTCGTTGCTGCCGTCAGCGCACATAATGTTAAGGGTGTGATGGCTCTTGTTCTGCTCAACACTGTAATAGCTCACGCCATACACAATCTCCTTTGCGTTTGGAGATACGCTTACCGCGCCAATGCGCCCCATTGCCCAAAGTGCCTCGGGCGTCATCACGCCGCCTTCAATTTTTATGTCTGACTTTCCAATAGGTGCTGCCGCGTTGCCGCCGTCGTTTGCAGCAGTTGCAGCGCCTGTAATTGCTATTGCTGCCATAATTGCTATGCTCTTTTTCATCATTGGTATATGTGTTTTAATTTATGTCATAGAATTGTATAAATATAAATTTATGCAAAACTTGTTGCAAATTTACTCATAAAAATATTTATATGCAATTATTGAATCTTAAAATTACGCGCGCAAACAATATTAAATAGTTAAAGGTTGTAATTTCACTTTTTTTTGTCTATTTTCGCAAGGATTATATATATGTTGCGGAAAATGAATAAAAAACATAATATGAACTACATGAGAAAAATTTTTCTTTTTGTTGCAATGGTGCTTGTGGCATCATTTGCAATTGCGGCATCGTTCCCGCAGGCCGATGGCGTGTACCGCCTGGTGAATGTGGCTACCGGCAAGGCTGTTACCAACGGCAATGTGGCTACGCACAATACCTATCTGAGTGTTGCCGATGTTGACAACGCCTCACTGGGACAGGAGTGGACATTTGTCTCTTTGTCCGGCAAGGAGCCTGTTTTTGCGCTTTATAACGAGAATTACGGACAGACTATCGATATGGCGTTGTCGTCTTCTACTCCCGGTAAGTTGTTGCAGTGGGAGGCTACATGCACCGATAACCAGTCGTTTGCGGTGAATGTTGTCGATGCATCGGCGGGTATTGTACAGTTGCTCTGCAAGGGCGACCGCGAACTGGTGCTCAAGGTGCAGAGTGACGGTTCGTTGCTTATGGAGAAGAGTGCAACAGGTGAATATACCCATTTCCGTTTGGAATATGTGAAGCAGAACAAGGTTGATTATCTGCCTGTTGTTGACCGTTATTTCATCATCCGTGAGCAGAGTAGCGGTTATGCACTCAATACTCGTGGTGTAAAAGACAATAATGCACGAGTGTATATTGACGAATATAATGAGAACAACAAGGAAACTTTTGTCTGGCAGTTGCGCCGCAATGCGGCTAATGCCGAGTATTGCCAATTTTACGCGCCTTATTATGGCAAGGCTATTGATGTCGCTCTGGGCGGCGTGAAGTATCCATTGCTTTGGGATCCTTCATTCGGCAACGAGAACCAGCAGTTGCGTTTTATCTCAGAAGAGGGCAATAAAGGTGTATATCGCATCCAGGTGAAGACAAGCGGTTCTTGGTGGAGCCTGAAAGCCGTTGGCAACAACCTCTCAATGGTTTCGGGCTATGGTGCCGGTTCGTTGTTTATACTTGAAGAGGTAGAGGCCAATGATGTGCCAATGGCAAATGTGTGGGAGGACGAGACATTCTTCGGCGAGAACAAGGAGGATGGCCGTGCAGCATATATGCCATACGCTTCGGTTGCAAAGATGAAAGCCGACGAACGCTATGAGTTCCCATGGCTCGACCCCGAGAATGCCGAGTTCATGAGCCTCAATGGAATGTGGAGTATCAATTGGGTGGAGACAATCGCACAGCGCCCGGGCAAGGATGCCTTCTGGGGTGATGATGTAGATGTGTCGGCTTGGAATAAAATAAAGGTTCCTTCATGTCTTGAGATGGAGGGATATGGCGATCCAATGTATGTAAATGTGGAGTATCCGTTCAGGAACAATCCTCCGCTCATTGAAATGGAGGATGGTCTCTTGAACTCTGTTGCTTCGTATCGCAGGGATTTTGACATGCCTGCTTCATGGGGCGACAAGCGTGTGTTCCTGCATTTCGACGGTATCTACGGTGCTGCATTCGTTTGGATGAACGGCAAATATGTCGGTTATACCCAGAGCGGCAACAATGATGCCGAGTTTGATGTTACAGGTCACTTGCGTCAGGGCAAGAACAATGTATGCGTTCAGGTAATCCGTTGGAGCGATGCTTCGTATCTCGAAGGCCAAGACATGTGGCACATGAGCGGTATCCATCGCGATGTATTCCTCTTCGCAGCACCAAAGACCTTTGTGCGCGACCATTATATCACAAGCAACCTTTCTGCAGCCGATGGCTACAAGGCGGGTTCTATGAATGTTGCTGTTGAAATGGACAACCGCGACGGTTTTGCTGTAGAGAAGAGTGTTGAGGTTTCATTGATTGCCCCCGATGGAGCTCTGGTTGCAAAAAAGGATGTTATGTTTGATTTTGCCGCAGGCGAGACAGCTAAGAGTGCCAATCTGTTCTTTGAGAACCTTGCAGGCTTGCAGTTGTGGAGTGCCGAGATACCAGCCCTTTACACCGTAGAGGTTGTTCAGAAGGATGCTGCCGGCAACGAGGAGCATGTCTTCTCAACAAAGTACGGTTTCCGTCACATTGAAATAAAGAACGGTCTTGTGTATGTGAATGGCGAAAAGATTCTCTTCAAGGGGGCAAACCTCCAGGATACACACCCTGTTACAGGCCGTTCGGTCGATGTTGCTACAATGCTTACTGATGTGAAGATGATGAAGCAGTCTAACATGAACACCGTGCGTACAAGTCACTATCCACGCCAGGCAAAGATGAATGCGATGTTCGACTACTATGGCCTTTACTGCATGGATGAGGCCGATTTGGAGTGTCACAAGAGTTGGGAAGACGGCAAGGAAAGTGGTGGTATCACCAACGAGGACAGCTGGAAGGCTCAATACATTGACCGCACAGTGCGCATGGTATATCGCGACCGTAATTTCCCGTCAATCATCTTCTGGTCACTGGGTAACGAGAGCGGCGGTGGAAAGAACTTCGCTCATACATACGCAGCGGTGCGTGCACTCGACCCACGCCCGATACACTACGAGGGTGCATCACGCGCAGGAACAGCGCACTCAGATATCTATTCCGAG
>JAFNWA010000017.1 GCA_017383665.1 Bacteroidaceae bacterium
ATCCAAGTGTGCCGGTTCAACTCCGGCGTACCGCTCCAGTGGGGTTTCCAAGTTGGCCCCATCCGCGCGTGTGTGGTATAAGCGCGGCACAAATGAATACCTCTCTTCTTTCCTTTATTGTTGCCTCAGCAGCAGTCATGGACTTTTTGAGTGTATCAATGTCGTTGCGCATTGCTGTTATGGCAGAGTGGCTTGTATTCAGCAACTCTTCAAGCCTCTCCATTTTCATATCGTCGTTACGGGCAGAGAGGAATGTGTTTACCTTTTCTGTCAATGCCATAATCTTGGCATCTGTTTCGGCAAGTTGTTGCTGCTTGCCCAAAATAACTCCCTTGAGTCTGTTTCTCTCGGTCTCGATATCAGCCTTGTACTTTGTTGCTTCTACAAACCGTTTATTGGCACTGGCTATTGATTCATTATGGTATTTTAATAGTTCATCGGCGTTTTTCCATTTGCCCAAAATAGAGCAGTGTCGCGTCTCGCACTCTTTTATTTCATCCTTTAGCAGGCGGAGTCTGTTGTTTTTCTCCTCCAACTCTTTGGTGACCTCTTCAATGCGCGATAAATGTCCCGACTTCTTGTTTGTATATAATGCAATATCGTTGGTTATTACTGACAAGCGCTCCTTGTAGCTGTTCCAATTTGATGAAAGGGTGGTGAGGTCGGAAACAGCGCTTCTGCTATCAAGCAATTCCTTGGCATTCTCTATCCCGGATAGATAAGAAAGGTTTGCATTGTGATATTGGGCAATTGCATTGTTATGCATTTCAATGGCAGAGCAGAGTTTTTCAATCTCGGTCCTGCAATTTGAAATGTTTGTCTCCAAATGTTCAATCAAGCAACGGTTTTCCTCTTTGGCTTTTTCCAATTGTCTTTCTTCGAGCAGGTTAGCTGCAGTCTCTACCACTTCATGGTGTTTGCTGCCACAGACCGGGCATGGGACTCCGCTGACCAATCTCTTGCGTAATGTCGCAATTTCGCTCGACATTGTCTGTTTGAGAGCCTCCTCACTCTGTCGCGCAACAATCAGGTGTGCCTCATGTGTCGCTAGTAAGCCACGGGATTGCGTCAGGTTCTTCTCCTTCAGCTGCAAGGACATCTTTTCATTGTTGATAGATTTTATATTGGCAATGATGGTGGGAATCATGGGAATGGCTTCGGAATAGTGTGCATGCTTCTCTAACCAAGCATTCTTTTCTTTTTGCTCTACTTCCAAGAGTGCCGTTTGTTTCTCGCATGATGCAATCTCGGAGAGATTTTTTCCTTTGATATCCTCGGCTTTATTTATCTCGCCAACCAAATCATCATACAGCTTACGGTCGTTTACATTTTGTTTTTCAAGTTGTGCAGCCTCTGTTATTAAAGGTTGTGCTTTAAGGAATTCACCATTTGCCATCTCTTGATTGGTAACCGCATCACTCACTGATTTGATAGCCTTCTTATAGCCGTTTTCCTTTTCATCCAACTGCTTTGTATGCAGTGCGAGCTGTTCCCTGTAGTTTACACTCTGTAATTTGCAATCCCGCAATGATATGTAGCTGTCGCGGATTTGTTGAACACTGTCAATAAGTTTCAGCCTCTCTATCTTTGGTTGCGCAGTATCAAGTTTTTCTTTAATTTCCATCAACTGCCCTTCTGCCATGGTTATTTGCCCATTGATGGTGGCAAGGCGTGAAATCCAGTCAAGTTTTGTTCTCAGAATCTCTCTCTTGCCATTGTTCTCTCTATTCTCTTCGTCAAGTAGTCTTGCCTTGTCTTTGAGTTCTGTAATCTCCTCATCACTCAACAACTGCAATGTGTTGCGTTTTTTTTCCAAGAGTTCGAACTCTTGTTCAGCCTCTTTTCTCTTGGCGAAAATCTTGGTCGATATACGGCTGTAAATAGCAGTGTCGGTCAAGGTTTCAAGCATCTTGGCCTTTTCGCTTTCATCAGCTTTGAGAAAAGCCGAGAAGTTCCCCTGTGCAAGCAGGACTGCACGAGTGAACTGCTTGTATTCAAGTCCTATAAGACGGGGAATCTCTGTCTTGTGCTCTTTGGCAGAGAGTTTGCGATGTTCTCCTGTATTAAGGTTGGTGAGGTCGAATGTGGCATCCTGTAAATTGCCGGCAGGGTTTGAGTGTGCTCTTGACACACTCCAACGAACACGGTATTCATTACCGTCAACGGAGAGAAATTCAACCTCGGCATATCCTTTGCCTTTACCTTTTCGCAGAATTGTCCTTATGTCATCAACCTTTACCTTGTGTTCTGCGTCGTCGCCTTTCTCAATGTTGTCAAGGCGTGGCGAACAGCGATACAGTGCTATACACATTGCATCGAGTATGGTTGTCTTTCCAGCACCCGTATTGCCGGTTATGGCGAATATGCCTGCGGAGCGCAAGGGATCAGATCGGAAATCAACTTCAAATTCACCCTCTATTGAGGCTAGGTTACATCCCCTTATTGCCAATATCTTCATTCTGTATCTCCTTTATCACTTCATTCAACTTCTCCAACAATTCTTCTGTCATCTCTTCGCCATCACATCTTTTCCTGTAAATCTCCTGCATAATCTCTATAGGATTCTTGCATTTGAAATCATCGTATGTCATTGGCGCACTCTGCTCTCCGTTCTCTATTGCTGTGCTTGTTGCCACAATTCTTGCCAGTCGTATAGATTTACCAACAAGGGCATCCTCAATCTGCTGACGCAATGTCGGGTCCACTGTCTTTACAAGGACATTTACCTCAAGGAACGGTGAGTTCTCGTTTATATTGCCATCGGGTAGTTCTGCAAGTGCTCTTATAACATCCTCAATAGGCGCAGCCTTTGACGGTACGCTTTTAAGTTTCACCGGAACATCAAACGGAATCAGGCTGATGTCGCAACAACCGCCGTCATCAATAATTATCTGCGTAACACTTTGAGAGTTCCTTTTTTCAGCGAAAGACATTGGTAATGGAGCACCGGAATAGCGCACATTTGCTCTTTTGTGTACCTGTTGCTCCCTGTGCAGGTGCCCGAGTGCCGTGTATATGATTCCTTCATTGGCAAACTGTGCATCGATACCCTCCATCCCTCCAATTATTGCATATTCTGAAGAATCGCCCACAGAAACTTCGGCTCCTGATGCCTGAAGATGTCCCATGGCCACCACAGGAGAGTATCCCATTTCCTTTGCCCTGCGATACAGTTCATTGTAGAGCAGTGCTACACCTTCGCTGTAATTCTCAGCTTCGGGCAGGTCGCTCAAACGCAGATATGGAACAGCCAAACAGCATCCGCCCTTTTTCAAGGGGACAATCATTCTTTCATAGTCAATTTCGCCATTTTTATAATGTACAACACCGGAGACTGTCGTGTTGAAAACGCCGAGCAGGGAGTTCGGAGCTTCAAGACGAGCAGCAGAATCATGATTCCCGGCTGTGAGAATGATCTGCAGTCCCCTGTTCTCATTTGTGATTTTCGTCAGGAAACTATAAAACATCCTTTGGGCTTCGGCCGATGGGTTGGGAGAGTCAAAAATATCTCCTGCAATGAGCAGAAGATCTATTTCTCTCTCCTTGATTACATCGCATATCCAATTAAGAAATACCTCGTGTTCACGGTATCTCTCATATCCGAAAAAGGTTTGTCCAAGGTGCCAATCGGCGGTGTGAATAATATTCATGAGTAATTTGTATTACTTTGCTAATGTACATTTTTTTTTTGCATATTTAAAAGTGTATCCTGTAGTTTTCGTCTGTTTTTATTCCTCTTTTTGTCGCTCATTAAAATGTTTTATGCTACCTTTGCGGACGGATTTGATTTAGCCGGTACAAAAACCGGTAATGTAGAACAATTTTAACTATTTGACAATGTCGAAATATTTGGTTGAAGACACACGCAAGGTGACTACACACCGTTTTACAGAGATGAAACGCAAAGGTGAGAAGATTGCAATGCTCACTGCTTATGATTATACAACAGCATCTATTCTTGATGCTGCCGGCATTGATGCTTTGCTCGTTGGCGATTCTGCTTCTAATGTAATGGCTGGAAATGTTACAACACTTCCTATTACTCTTGACCAGATGATTTATCATGCCAAAGGTGTTGTGCGTGGTGTGAAGCGCGCATTGGTCGTTGTTGACATGCCTTTCGGTACATATCAGGTGAATGCAGACGAGGCTGTGAAGAATGCCATTCGCATAATGAAGGAGACACATGCCGATGCACTCAAGCTTGAGGGTGGTGAGGAGATTCTTCCCTCTGTACGCAAGATTCTTGATGCGGGTATTCCCATTATGGCACACTTGGGCTTGACTCCACAGAGTATCAACAAGTTTGGTACATACGGTGTACGCGCCAAGGACG
>JAFNWA010000203.1 GCA_017383665.1 Bacteroidaceae bacterium
GACAACACAGGAGATGTAAAACTACGATTAGGATCTGAAATCACACATTCCTCGACACCTGTAGAGTAGTTCACCCTCCAAATCTCACTATGACCATCCGCGCTTGTACGAACACAGAGACAAGCATCCCCTTTTAACGGATAAGGATTCATTCCTACAGTGTAACTGGACAGGAAATTACTCTTCAAATCATAGCCCCACACACCAACACCGTTGTTCTCCATACGGGCAAAGAGAATTTTACTCATATCTTTGGTATATATCGGCGAAAAGTCCTGGCTTGCCGAAGTAATCATTCTACAGACATATCCGGCAGAGGCATCCGTTTGAAATACTTGGTTTGTAACACCTCTGGCCTCGGAAAACAATATGGTTTTCCCATCAGGAGAGTAAGAAAAATCAAGAACAGCCTGACGCTTTGTCCTTTGAATGGAACCACCCTGCTTTCCCAATTCTTTTATGAAAATATTGGTAGTATTATTACGCGCAGATATATACGCAATATATTTACCATCTACCGAAACATCAAGAATACGATTTGACAACCACGAAAGTGAATTCCTTGTGCGTTTCACAACAGGCATACAAACAAAATCATTAGCTGTTGTCACCTGCATGAAATCAATACCGGTTTCCTCTACTGCATTGACAACTGAATAATCCACCTTTTGGGCATGTATCACACCAACACCCATCATCAACATCGTTACAAAAAGATTGAACTTAAGTAAATGCATAATGTAAACTCTATTATTAAGTTAAGTGTTCTTAAAAAACACTTTATCTTGAAATATTTTTGGCAAAAATACTTAAAAGTATCAATTTTACTACCCCTTAATTGTTAATTTATGTTAACACGATAAATTAACAATCGGCCATGCATAAATGGATATAAGATTCTGAAAAGAAGGATGATATAATAAAAGCACCCTATAATATAAGGTGCTTAAACAGATATCATATATATTAAATTATACCCAGCCTTTTCTTACCACCCAACGATACACCGCCGGAACAACGAATATATTGAGCAATGTTGACGAAAGCAGACCACCGAGCACAACAATTGCCATTGGGTTCTGAATCTCATTACCCGATGCTGCACCGTTGATAATCATTGGCACAAGCGCAAGAGCAGAGGTGAAGGCTGTCATAAGAATAGGTGTCAGGCGGTCGGCCGAGCCAATCCTGATTACATCATCGAGTGCAAGCCCTTGGGCTCTCAAATGCTGATAACGCGAAACAAGCAAAATTCCATTTCGTGTTGCAATACCGAAAAGTGTTATAAGTCCAATGATTGCAGGGATACTCATTACAGCTGAAGTAAAATAGGTTGCAATAATACCACCTATCAGAGCCAACGGCAGGTTAAGCAATACAACCGCAGATAGCAACAGGCTCTTGAACTCGGTATATAACAGCACGAACACCACAAGTATTGCCATTATGGTAGTTATCCACAAAGTACGGGATGCAGACTCGGCACTCTCGAACTGACCGCCATATTCAAGACGATAACCCTCGTCGAGATGTAGCTCATCTTCAAGATATTCGGCCACGCGATCAACCGTACCGGCCACATCACCGCTTGCAATATTAGCCGAGACAACCACCTTGCGCTGCACATTCTCACGGCTGATGCTTCCCGGACCACCGACCGATACGATGTCGGCAACATCGGCAAGTGGCACCTTGCCCTTTGGAGTGTCAATAAGCGACTGCTTGATGCCATCGACACTCTCTGTATAATCCGTATTGAGACGGATTATTATATCAAAACTGCGCTCCTCTTCATAGACTGCCCCTACTTTTTTACCGGGGAATGCAGCCTCAATGAAAGAGTTGAACTCACTCATTGTAACACCGAAGTAAGCGAGTTTCTCACGGTTGGCGCGAATCTGTATCTGCGGAATTTCTACCTGTTGCTCTACATTGACATCCACAACCTCGGGAAATGCACCAGCCAACAGTTCCTTTATTTCTGTTCCCTTGCGGAAAAGCGTGCTCAAATCAGGACCGAATATTTTTATAGCCAAATCGGCCTGAGTTCCGGAAACCATGTGGTCTATGCGGTGTTCAAGCGGTTGCCCGACAGATGTTACCACACCCGGTATCTTTGCAAGTCGTTCGCGCACCTCTTCAACAAATTCGGCCTTGCTGCGGTTGCCAAGTTTGAAATTGACATCAATCTCGGCACCATTGGATGTCTGTGAGTGTTCGTCGAGCTCACCACGGCCTGTACGGCGTGCTGTACTTGTAACCTCTGGTATCTGCAACAGTTCTTTCTCTATCGAAGCACCGAGTTTATTGCTCTCCTCAAGCGAAATACCTGGGCGTGACACAGCAGATATTGTCAATGCACTTTCATTGAACTCGGGCAAGAAACTGCGTCCCATTTGTGTAAACAAGAATAGACATCCTACAAAAAGCAGGAGTACAGCACCAACCACATATCTGGCATGGTTGAGCACCCAGTCAAGCACACGGCTATATCCGCTCAACAGCCAACGGTCAACCCAGCTTTTCTTTTCATTACGGGTGAGATATTTGTCACCTGAAAGCATTACCTTACATAGGAGTGGAGTTACCGTCATGGCCACAATCAATGACATGGCCAATGCAATGAGATAAGATAGGCCAAGTGGCATCAACATACGCCCTTCGAGTCCGCTGAGGAAGAAAAGCGGAGCGAATGTTACCATTATTATAAGCGTGGCATGTATGATTGATGCGCGAATTTCAGACGATGCCTCAAATACAATCTGCACAGCCGAACGACGCTTCTCCTTGGGCATAGCATGATTTTCCCTCAGTCGCTTATAGACATTCTCCACATCAATGATGGCATCATCCACAAGCGAACCTATTGCGATGCACATACCACCAAGAGTCATTGTATTTATATCCATTCCAATGAGATACAGGACAATGACTGTACCGAGCAGTGACAACGGAATTGCGAGCAATGATATTACAGTTGAACGCAGGCTGGTGAGGAAGAGGAACAATATCAATATGACACAAATTGCACCTTCTATGAGCGAACGACCTACATTATTTACTGATGACTGAATGTAATCGGCCTGACGGAAAATTTTTGTATCTACCCTGACATCGGCCGGGAGAGACCTCTTTATACTTTCAAGATTACGCTCAATATTCTGAGTGACATCGAGTGTATTCACGCCCGGTTGCTTTGAAATGGAAAGTATTACAGCCGGCTCGCCGTTCTGCGCTGCATAACCCTGCTTCACAGCCGGGGCAATTACAACATCTGCGACATCGGCAATGCGTACAGCAGCATCCCCGTTCATCTTTACAAGAGTGGAACCCATCTCTTCAAGATTGTCTGTACGGGCCATCCCTCGCAAATTGAATTCGTTACCGTAGTCACGCACCACTCCGGCACCAATATTTACATTCATGGAACTTACAGCAGCCTCAAGTTCATCCATCGTAACGCTGTATTTATCCATCTTCACCGGGTCAGCGAGTACCTGATACTGCTTGTAATCCCCGCCAATGATTGTCACATTGGAAACACCGCCTGTTGCAAGGACTGCCGGTTTAATAATCCACTCGGCAAGAGTCCTTAGTTCCATCATTGAAGTGGAATCGGCCTGCATTCCTACAAACATGATTTCACCCATAACACTCGACTGCGGAGCAAGCATAGGCACAATACCATCGGGCAACTGCCCCGAAAGCAACCCCATCTTCTCGCTTATAATCTGCCTGGCCTTATATATATCCATTCCCCAGTCAAACTCCACCCACACAAACGAGAATCCCTGCGATGAAGAGGAGCGTACACGACGCACATTGGTCGCACCGTTTACAGCTGTCTCTATCGGGAATGTAACAAGGCGTTCAACCTCCTCGGGAGCCATATTGTGTGCATCGGTGAGCACAACGACAGTTGGCATGGTCAAATCCGGGAAAACATCAACCTCTATCTTTTTAGTCGAGTATATACCACCTACCGTAACCAACACAACAGCCAGCAAAACCAGCAGCTTGTTGTTCAATGAGAATTTTATGATTCTGTTGAGCATGGCAACAAAGTTTTAGTGTACATGACCTGCGTGAGGATCAAGTGCAGCCGCCCCCTGCGATAATTTCAGGATTATACCGCCTTTGCTTACGACACGCTCACCAGGCTCTATTCCAGAGAGAATCTGAACATAATGACCATCTGTCTCGCCCAATTTCACGCTACGCTTCTCAAAAGAAATCGGGTTGTTCTGCACAAAGACAAACATATTACCCATCTCCTCCACAATTGAAGTGCGTGGCACAGCAATACAATGGTCTGTGAGTGGAGCAAATGACAAGTACATAGTCACAATACTGCCGGTAACTACTCCCGGGAGATCGTTTATCGTAACCGTAACCGGCAACATATTGCACTCGTTTACACTATTACCTATAATGCAGTCACCGCCAAAATCGACCATATCAAAAACGCCTATAGCCGTCTCAATATTTACCGTTACAATATTCTGCAACATAAGAGCATAACGGACAGGAACTTCAGCCACCACATTCACAGCACCGCTGCGCTGTATTGTTGCAAGGACTGTCCCCGGCTCTACATAGTCACCATTTGAAACATGTACTGCTGAAATATAACCGTCCATTGATGGTCTAAGTGTAACCTTCCCGGCACCGAAACTGCGTTTCATGCTTTCAAAACGGGCCTGAGACTGAAGATAAAGAGCCTCGGCAGCCTGATACTCACGCTCTGACACAATCTTGTCGATGAAAAGGTTCTTTTTTCGTTCATAATCAGCCTTGGCAAGTTCATAGTTACTCTCAGCCTCGGCAAATTTCACAGCCACATCGTTATCGGTTACATCGCTACCATCAAGATAGAACAGCGGTTCATTCACTGACACTTTTGTTCCTGCAACCACATTCCCGGCAAACTTAACCTTACCACTTGTTGTTGCTACAACTGTTGTGAAATCTTCAGGAAGAGCTTCAACCTTTGCAACAACCTTTACCGAACCGCCAAAATCACTTTCAGTAGCGACCTCTGTTGCAAAATCAATCTTCCAACTCTGTTCCTTAGTCAAAGTAACATCACCGGGGTTGCCCTCGGTCTCCATACCATGTCCTGGATGAGGTGCATGGCTATGAGCTGAATGGTCATGTCCCTCGTGAGAGTGACTGTGAGAATGTCCCTCATGGCTATGCTCGTGATTGTGAGCATGAGCATGCTCGGCACCATGTTCTGCCACACAAACATCAAAATGTGCAGTCTCATTGCCAACGGTTATATATAGCATACCATCACCTGCAGCTTCAGGAGTCAACTCAAAATGAAACATACCCTCATTGTGCGCGGTAGCTGTTGCAGTATGACTTTTCCCACCGGCACGGAGCAGAACTGTAGCCTCATGAACTTGCATAGGCTTGAAATTGGATAATGCCGTTGCATAAAGAGTGATGCAGGCCTTCTTGCCATCCTCTAAACCTTCATGTTGCATAAAAAACTCGGCATTATGCGTATAAGCTGTATAGCTGTGAGCATGTACATGCTCTTCATGAATCTCATTGCCCTTGTGCTCATGCTTCGAACAACAGCACAGAGCAACCGAAGATATTATAATATAGAGAAGTTTCTTCATAGTAATCAAGTATCTAACCAAAAACTCAAAACAGGATATTTTCAAAAATTA
>JAFNWA010000204.1 GCA_017383665.1 Bacteroidaceae bacterium
AGCTCGTCGGGGAGAGTAAGTATGGCATTTTCTTCACTGAGAAAAAAATCATCGGCATCTGAATTCTCATACATGGTTATAAACTCTCTTATTCTCATTTCAAGTGCATATACCCAATCTCTTTTCTGCGATAACCTTAAGGTATTTGGCCTAAGGTTGTCTGCCTTGGTAATTATGTCGATAGCTGTCATAAAATGACACCTCCTCTCATGTTGTTTATAACTGCTTCAAGACGGCGGTTAAGTGCAGTTATTTCAGCACTTAGCTCCATACGCACTTCTTCTGTGTATCGAAAAAGCTCGTCAAACTTGTCGCTGTCGCTGCCGCTTAAGTCAGGCACAACTATTTCGTTCATTATGTTGTCACTCCTTTCATAGAATGATTTTTTTCGCGTGGGAAATGTAAAGCAATTTTTCCTTTCACACTTATGGGGTTGGGCACCGCCCAAAATGCAAATTTCCAAGGTTTGCATTAATTTTTTTCGCGCGGGGAATGTAAACAAAAATTCCTTCGCGATAAATGGATGTGGGCACCGCCCACTCGGAAACACATTTTTATTATATCTGTTTTGGGTGACACTTTTCGCCTACAAAATCAAAAAAAATAAATGCACTGCTCAAAGTAATAGCCTAAAACCTAAAAAACTCTTGCATTTTTACTTAAAATGTAATACAATTTCTGTATATAATATTTTTATAAAATGCACTTTTTTCACCTAAAAAGAGCATTTCCCAAAAAGCAAATCACAGGAGGTACAAACATATGTCAGATTACAAAATTGAAACAAAATGCATACAATCGGGATACACCCCTGAAAACGGCGAACCCAGAGTTTTGCCTATATATCAGAGCACCACATGGAAGTATGGCTCAACAGAGCAGATGGGAAAACTTTTTGACCTTGAGGAAAGCGGATATTTCTATACCCGACTTGCCAATCCCACAAACGATGCTGTTGCTGCAAAGATTGCCGACCTTGAGGGCGGTGTTGCTGCAATGCTCACTTCATCAGGCCAGGCAGCGTGCTTTTATTCGATTTTCAACATTTGTGAAGCAGGCGACCACTTTGTGTGCTCAACCAGTGTGTACGGCGGAACATTCAATCTTTTTGGCGTTACCATGAAAAAGCTTGGCATTGAGGTAACTTTTGTGGACCCTGACAGCGATGAAGAAACACTTAACAAAGCATTTAAAGAAAACACAAAAGCAATGTTTGGCGAGACCATAGCCAACCCTGCTCTTGTGGTACTTGATATTGAAAAATGGGCAAAGGTGGCACACGCACATAAGGTGCCGCTCATCATAGACAACACCTTTGCAACACCTGTTAACTGCCGTCCCTTTGAATGGGGCGCAGATATCGTTGTTCACTCAACCACAAAATATATGGACGGCCATGCAACAAGCGTTGGCGGTGCTGTTGTAGACAGCGGTAATTTTGACTGGGAGGCAAGCGGAAAATTCCCCGGACTTACTACTCCTGATGCATCATATCACGGTATAACATATACAGAAAAATTCGGCAAAGCCGCATATATTACCAAGCTTACTGCCCAGGTTATGAGAGATCTCGGCTCAATACCCTCACCTCACAACGCATTTTTACTCAACATTGGTCTGGAAACCCTTCCTCTTCGTATGGAACGCCACTGCTCCAATGCACAGGCAGTTGCTGAGTACCTTGCAGCCAATGAAAAAATCTCATGGGTAAAATACTGTGGCCTTCCCGGCGACAAGTACCATGACCTTGCAAAAAAATATCTGCCAAATGGCTCTTGCGGTGTTATCTCCTTTGGTGTAAAAGGCGGTAGAGAAGCAGCAGTTACATTTATGGACAGCCTGCGCCT
>JAFNWA010000018.1 GCA_017383665.1 Bacteroidaceae bacterium
AAGACAGGTTTTATATTGACATCGAACAGTTGCAACATGTCAATGGATATGTTCCTCAATGGTGACAGGACACCGCTTGTATATACCACAGAGATTAATAACGAGAACCAGAATGTAATCCTTGAAGAGGCCGGTGACGGTTACTTCTATCTTACAGGATTATACAAGGGTACAAAGTTCTATATCAGTGTAAATGGCGACAAACTCATTGCCTCTACCGACAAGGATGGTGACAACAGTAAGTTCTTATTTACCGTGGCTGCAGGCCCTGCAGGTGACTATTGGGAGAACCAGCAGATATATGAGGAGAACAAGGAGGCTGCACGCGCCACATTCATTCCTTATGCCTCTACAGATGCAATGAAGGCCGATGTGAATTACAACAAGGCATGGCTTACTCCCGAAAAGGCCGACTACCTGTCGCTCAACGGTACATGGAAATTCAATCTTGTTCCCGAGCCCTCTGTGCGTCCGGGCAAGGAAGATTTCTGGAGTGATGATGCCGATGTGTCTGCATGGGACAACATTGAGGTGCCATCGTGTTGGGAAATGAAGGGCTACGACCTTCCACTCTATGTCAATGTGGAATATGCTTTCCTCAATAATCCTCCGTATATAAAGAACAAGGTGCCCGGTGTGGGTGACAACCCTGTTGGCTCATACCGTCGCACATTCACCTTGCCGGCAGGTTGGGATGCAAAGAATGTATTCCTCCATTTCGACGGTCTTTACAGTGCAGCTTTCGTGTGGGTGAACGGTGAATATGTAGGTTATACTCAGGGTGGTAACAATGACCACGAGTTTGAGTTGAGTGCCCATGTACGCACAGGCGAGAACAACATCTGTGTGCAGGTGTTCCGTTGGAGCGATGCATCTTACCTCGAGGGGCAGGATATGTTCCACATGAGCGGTATGCACCGTGATGTATATCTCTATGCAACACCAAAGGCTTTTGTGAGCGACCATTATATTACAAGCAAACTCAACTCTACATACAATGGTGGCAGCATGAATGTTGCGCTTGAGATTGATAACCGCAGCGGCGAGGCTGCAAGCAAGGTTATTGAGGTAGAACTTGTTGCTCCCGATGGTGGTGTAGTGGCAACAAAGAGCGAGGCTGTGGAGTTGGCAGCCGGTGTCAAGAGCGTGAAGAAGAATATTACATTTGACACTCTTTCATCTCTATTGGCATGGACATCTGAGACTCCCAACCTCTATACAGTCATTGTGCGTCAAAAGGATGCTGCCGACAACGAGGAGATGGTATTCTCTACAAAGTATGGATTCCGCACCATTGAGATAAAGAACGGTGTGGTGCTCATCAATGGTCAGCGTGTATATTTCAAGGGTGTGAATACACAGGATACACATCCGCTTTATGGCCGCACAATGGATGTTGCCACAATGCTCAAGGATATTGAACTTATGAAGCAGGGCAATGTGAACCTTGTGCGTGCAAGCCACTATCCCCGTGCTGCCAAGATGTACGCGATGTTCGATTACTACGGACTTTATGTTATGGACGAGGCCGATGTGGAATGCCACAAGAGCTGGAGCGACAAGAAGGATAATAGTATATCTAATGATCCTACATGGCAAGCGCAGTATGTAGATCGCACCGTGCGTATGGTCATTCGTGACCGCAACCATCCTTCTGTGGTGTTCTGGTCACTCGGTAACGAGTCGGGTACTGGTGTAAACTTCGATGCAACCTATTCGGCAACCAAGGCTCTCGATTCGCGTCCGGTACACTATGAGGGTTACTCAAATGTGAACTCGGCGAAGAATACCGATATGGATTCAAAGATGTACCCGAATCTTTCATATACACGCAACCATTGCGACAACAGTATCGGTGGCGAGCCGTTCTTCCTTTGCGAGTATGCCCATGCAATGGGTAATGCAGTGGGTAACTTGCAGGATTATTGGGATATTATCGAGGGTAGCAAATATGGTATCGGCGGTTGTATATGGGATTGGGTTGACCAGTCAATCTATGACCCACAGGCAATCAAGAGCGGTAATTTGGAGAAGAACGGCTTCCCTCATTTTACCACCGGTTACGACTATCCGGGACCACATCAGGGTAATTTCTGTAACAATGGTGTGATTACTGCTGACCGTGCGTGGACTGCAAAACTCACCGAGGTCAAGAAGGTTTATCAGAACGCGAAATTTACTTACAGCAACGGTGTGCTGCAGATAAAAAACAAACATAATTTCACCAACCTCAGTGACTTTACATTGCGTTATACAGTGCTTTGCAATGGTGTGGTGGTTGAAACAAATACCGTGGCAATCCCATCGACAGCTCCGGGTGCGACAGCTGCTGTGCCATTGACTATTGCAACAGCAATGGAGCAGGGCAGTGAGTATGCACTTAATGTGGAACTGCTCAAGAATGAAGCCGAGGATTGGTGCGAGGCCGGTTATCCAATGGCAAGCGAACAGTTTGTATTGCAGTCACGCAGTGTATTGCAGACAGCTGCCCAGGGTGATGAGGCTTTGACAGTAGAGAAGAGCAACGGCGTTTCTGTATCAAACAGCAGAATCAGTTTCAAGGTAGATGCACAGGGCTTCATTACCGAGTGGATTGCCAATGGCGTGCAGGTTGTTGAACCGGGCAAGTATCCGGTTTACAGCAATATCCGCTGGATTGAGAATGAGAGTCCATACGGTGAGCACAAGTTCGGCGACAATACGGCGTCAATCAATTCGGCTACGGTAACAAGTGCGCGCTCAGGCGATGGCAAGACTTGCAACATTACAGTCAATGTGAACCACAACCAGTGCCCATATGTAATTATATATTCGGTCTATTCAAGTGGAGTTGTGGATATGAAGGTCCTGTACTCTCCAAAGGCTTCGGGCTTGCGCCGCATAGGTCTTGATATGCTGTTCCCTGCAGGCTATGAGAATGTAGAGTACTATGCAAAAGGTCCATGGGAAAATTATATCGACCGCCAGACAGGTTCTTTCCTTGGCCGTTATACTACGACGGTAGATGATATGTTCGAGATGTATCCTCATCCACAGTCACACGGTAACCGCATGGCATTGCGCGACCTTACAATGTGGAACCCTGAAAATGGCAACACAATCAAGATTGAGGCTCAGGGAGTGGTGTCATTCTCACTTTCACACTACGACCAGCGTCAGTATCTTACCCCGCAACTTCATCCTTGGGATTTGAAGAAGGACGATGTGGTTTATGCGACATTCGACTATATGCAGCGTGGTTTGGGTAATGGAAGCTGTGGTCCGGGCACTGAGAGCCAGTATCATTGTCCTTCATCTCAGACATACACACATACATTGCGCGTGAGCACTATAAACGGAGCTGATACCTCTGTTGAGGAGATTGGTGCAAATACTTGCAAGGTTGAATATGACAAGAATGAGCAGACTATTGTTTGTACAGGTGTTGCAGACGGAGCATGTGTTACTGTATATAACTTGGGTGGCATGTCTCTAGGCAAGGCTGTTGCAAATGGCAACGCGGCGGTTGTATCGCTCGCCGGTCAGCCACAAGGTGCCTATCTGCTCGTCATTAAGAGCGAAGGCTGTGTGCGTACACACAAGTTTGTTAAATGGTAACTATTGTAACAACAGAAGGGGGGGATGGTTGAACCAGACTCCCTTTCTGTTGTTTTAAAATTAAACTTTATTTTATGGATTTCAATTTCTTGGGAATCATTATAGGCGTAGCTACATTTTTGATTATTGGACTGTTTCATCCATTGGTTATAAAGGCAGAGTATTATATGGGTGTGAAGAGCTGGTGGCTATTTCTCTTGCTTGGTATCCTCTCTGCTATAGCATCATTATTGGTTGTGAATCTTACTATATCAATCCTTTTGGGAGTTGTGGCATTCTCCTCTTTCTGGAGCATCGGTGAGGTTTTTCAGCAAAAGAAAAGAGTAGAGAAAGGGTGGTTCCCTGCTAATCCCAAGAGAAAGGGGATAGAGTAAATACGATTGTTGCCCCGGACGCATCTCGTTCTCGGGGCAACAATCGTATTAAATTGGCTTATTTTATTGAGTCATTGCTTACAATGTTCGATGCCATGGGGATGTTTGTGAGGCGCGTGACAAGTGAATCACTCACGGTTTTGAATGTCTCCTTGTTGGCCTCGCTTATAGGCATCTTGGGCTGTGACTTTAATGTCAACGGGTTAATAGGTGTCCCGTTCTCATAAACGCGGAAATCGAGGTGTGGGCCAGTTGAGAGCCCTGTTGAACCTACATAGCCAATGACCTGTTTCTGTTTTACAAAATCTCCCTCCTTCAAGCCTTTTGCATATCCCGAAAGGTGCATGTAACTTGTGGTGTATGTGCTGTTATGGCGTATCTTCAGATAGTATCCTGCTCCGTTCTTTTGGTAAGCTTTTTTTATCACCTTACCGCTACCGATTGCATATACAGGGGTTCCTTTGGGTGCTGCATAATCAACACCATGATGCGCCCTGCGGCGTTTCAAGACAGGGTGCATTCGGCTGTTCGAGAACTTTGATGATATACGGTAGTAATCGAGTGGGGCTTTAAGGAAAGCTCCCTCGAGACTGTTTCCGTCTGTATTGTAGAATAACATCTCACCCTCCTGCTCAAACGGTATGGCATATACAAGGTTCTTTGATGCACAGAACGATGCGGCAATAATCTTGTAGTTGTTTAATGGAGTGTTCTCGACATACTCCTGGGCATAGATGATGCGGAATTCGTCACCTTGTTGAATCCCGAAAAAGTCTATTGACCAACCGAATATATGTGACATTTCAACAGCCAAAAGGGGGGATGCTCCGCTCTCTTCCATGGCAACCCAAAGTGAAGACTTTACAGTTCCTGCCACCTCACCTTCGCGCCATTCTATAGGTTTGCGCATTCTTGTTGCCGAGTAATCATTGGCCAAGTCAAAGGTAATATAGGATTTGGGGCTCTCCTCGTAGATGAAGTATCTTGGGGTTCTTGAACTGTCCTTCTCGCATAGTAAGGCACATGCCTGTCCGGGGCGTATCTTTCGCACATTGAAAATGGAGTCGGGGCATTGTGTGAACTTGTGAATCTGGTTTGCGTTGAACCCGAATCCATAGAGCAAATCAGAGATTGTCTGGTTTCTTCTGATTGTGTCATACTTGACTTCGAACTGTTCAATAGGCTGTCCGTATTTCATAACAACCTCTTTGGGTTCTTTCTCGGCCTGTGCCTCATTGCCGACTACAGCATTTTGTTTATCCGTACTGCCCGAACAACTTGCAAGTTGTGTTGTGAGTGCCAACAAGGCAACTGTGGACAGAGTTTTTATTGTACTGAAAATATGTTTCATCAACCGCGTTTAATCTGTTCTAAAAATGTTGAAGGATGCCGCGGCATCCTTCAACATTTTGATTATTTTTTTACTTTATAATCACTTTTGTGCCGTTTATGATGTAAATGCCGCTTGGCAGTGTGCTCATCTTGCCTGCATCTTCGGTCTCCAGAACCTTGATTCCGTTTGTGTTATATACAGTCCATTTGTTGTTCTCTTCAACAATATCCTCTATATCTGCAGGCAATCCACTATCATTTGTTACAGTGAACTTGAGTGTGATACCTTCAAGGTCGTTGCCATTACGGTCGATGAAATAGCCTGTTGGGATTTCAAGGATATATGTTCCGTTACCGAGTATTGGCTCACTTGTCTTCAGAGCTAATTGGTCCATTCCAATCATTTTGTCATCGCTGTTGGTTTGGGTATTTTCAAGGATGTAATTCCAACTGATACCTTCTGCGTATAATCTTGGTTGCAGTTCTCCATCCTCGCTAACGCTTGTACCAATCTTGCTGAAAGTGAACACAAAATGCGATAGTTCTTCTATTGTTGAATTATTTTCCGGAGTAACACTTAACAACTCTGCAGGTGCTAAATCCGCTCCCTTGTGAGTATATGAACAGATATTATTTGCCCATTTGTTTATTATAGGCATTGGATAACTCAGGACATCTGGGCTTAAATATATTTTACCCGTGATTATCATATCGATCTGAATGTTATCTACAGAATACAATTCATCTTCAATTGTGAATTTCAAGGTATTATTATCAACCTGTGTCAAGTTGTATATCTTGTCTATCTCATATGTACGGTCCTCTTTTTGATTTCCTTGCGCTTTTAGACTGAAATTATCAGAAACTGCTATACCGTCACTGCAATATATGGTGAACTCTTTCAACCCCTGTACGGTACTTCCGTTCTCTGGAGTAATTATTGCTTGTGGATACTCATACTTCATACAAAGAGTCGGTAGCTCCATGTCTGTTTCTGCAGTTTCGTAGCAACCGAATATATCGTTGTTTACTGAGTAATAAACAGTGCGGTTTCCGTTTTTGATTGTTGCCTTGCCGTCGTTGTCTATTGTCACGCTCCACACAGCGCCTGCCTCTGGCTTTTCTGCTGCAAAGAAAAGTTCATTGGATGTTCCGTTGCTGTACATATAGCGTCCTGCTGCATCCTGTATTGTATAACCGTTATCACTTGCAGTGAATGTGAATGCATTGTATTCGGCAGCCTCGTAGCAGTTTCCGAGTTTCGCGGTTTTTCTGCCACAGAGATATCCGTTTTCTGTTTTTGGATTCAGTGCATCGGCGATGCTGTCATTTGCAAAGAATGCATATCTGTTGCCGTTTGTGACGGTTGTTGCAGCAGTGTAAAGTTTCTTGGGTGAAACAATGAATGTGCCTTCTACAATATCACTCTTGTAAACAGA
>JAFNWA010000205.1 GCA_017383665.1 Bacteroidaceae bacterium
ACTCGATGAACTGCTGTGTGCCACCTGTTGAAATGAGTTGAACACCGTCTGCATGAAGCAGCTTGATAATCTCGTCCAGACCGTCTTTGTAGAAAACGGAAACCAAAGCCGATTTAATTCTTTTTGTTGACATATTCGTGTGTTAAAAATTTGTGCTAAAAATGTGATAGCCAATGCGTTGTGTTGCATTTGGCAAAAATGTCCCTATTTCCCTACAAAGTTAGTTTTTTTTGCGCGATTCTACACTATAAAAAAGGTTCTATTTTTCAACAAAATGTGAATAAAAAAGGGTCGGAAACATTTAAGTTCTCGACCCTTGTTGCCTGTTTATAAATCCGTTTTAGGCTTCTGATTTCGGATAGTCTATATTGTAGTGCAATCCGCGGCTTTCCTTGCGTTCCATTGCCTGGCGCATGATGAGATAGCCCACATTGATGATGTTGCGCAGCTCGCAAAGCTCACGGCTTACGACGCTCTGCTTGAAGAGCTCCTCGGTCTCCTCGTATAAGAGATCAAGACGGTTCCAGGCGCGTTTAAGTCGCAGGTTGGTACGCACGATGCCCACATATGTGCTCATAATCTGCTGCACCTCCTTGGCATCCTGTGAAATGAGCACCATCTCCTCGTTCATCTTTGTACCCTCGTCGTTCCACTCGGGGATTTCTTCTTTGTAACTGTATTCCTCAAAGTGTGCAAGCGAGTGCTTTGCTGCCGCGTCGGCATATACCACAGCCTCGATGAGCGAGTTGCTGGCGAGACGGTTGCCACCGTGCAGGCCTGTGCATGAACACTCGCCTACGGCATATAGCCGGTGTATGCTAGATGCAGCGTTGAGGTCAACCTTTATTCCACCGCAAAGGTAGTGTGCTGCCGGTGCAACGGGAATGTAATCCTTTGTTATGTCAATGCCAAGCGAGAGGCATTTTTCGTAGATGTTGGGGAAATGGCGTTTTGTCTCCTCGGGGTCCTTGTGTGTGACATCGAGATAGACATGGTCATCGCCGCGTGTCTTCATCTCATTGTCTATGGCGCGTGCCACGATGTCACGCGGTGCAAGCGACAGGCGTGGGTCGTACTTCTGCATGAACTCCTTGCCGTCAATGGTACGCAGTATGCCGCCATATCCTCGCATTGCCTCGGTTATGAGGAATGATGGGCGGTCGCCCGGGTTGTAAAGTGCTGTGGGGTGGAACTGTATGAACTCCATGTCCTTTACCGTTCCTTTGGCGCGATATACCATCGCTATGCCATCTCCGGTTGCAACAAGGGGATTGGTTGTTGTCTTATAAACAGCTCCGCAACCACCGGTTGCCATCAGTGTAATCTTGCTCAGGAATGTATGCACTTCGTTTGTGGCAATGTCGAGCACATAGGCTCCGTAGCACTCAATGTCGGGTGTCTGGCGTGTTACCTCCACTCCCAAATGGTGCTGTGTGAGTATCTCGATAGCGAAATGGTGGTCAAATATTGTTATGTTTGGGTGCTTCCGCACAGCTTTGATGAGTGACTGCTGAATCTCGGCACCGGTGTTGTCGGCATGGTGAAGGATGCGGAATTCCGAGTGCCCTCCCTCGCGATGAAGGTCGAATTCGCCGTTTTCGTTCTTGTCAAACTCCACTCCCCAGTCAATGAGTGCCTGTATTTGTGACGGTGCTTCGCGCACTACCTTTTCCACTGCCGCGCGGTCGCTTATCCAGTCGCCGGCAATCATGGTGTCCTCAATGTGCTTGTCAAAATTGTCAACCAATTTATTGGTTACAGATGCAATACCGCCTTGCGCGAAGAAGGTGTTAGCATCCTCTAATGTTGTCTTGCACACAAGTGCAACCTTGCCTTTATGTGCAACTTTGAGAGCATAACTCATTCCGGCAATACCGGAACCGATAACTAAAAAATCAAATTTCTTGACCATATTACCTTCTGTTTCTTTTCGGGGGCGAAACGGGCTTCAGTCCTTTTTACTCCTTTGGAGCGTAAAAATACAAAAAAATG
>JAFNWA010000206.1 GCA_017383665.1 Bacteroidaceae bacterium
ACATTTCAAGCGTTAGTGTCATTATGGCAATTGCATAGATTGTTTTGACACAGAATTTCCAGCCTAATTGTTGTATTGCTATTATTATCAATATAATATTGATTCCAAAATAGGTATATTGCATTGGAATACCTGTTGCATATTTAACAATACCTCCCACACCTGTTATACCACCGGTTACAAATTGGTTAGGTTCCATAAAGAACTTCCATGTAAAGGCGTATAAGGTAAGTCCTAATGTAATCATGAGATAATTTTTTATCTCACTCATAACTGTAGGTCTTGGAAAAAATCGCTTGCCCATAATCGTATGTAATTAAAGCGTTATTACTTGATTTGATTATCAGATTACAATATTTACAATCTTCTTTGGTACAATAATAACCTTCTTGATTGGCTTGCCGTCGATATACTTCTTGCTGTTCTCATCGGCAAGAACAGTGGCCTCAATCTCGGCATTGGTCGCATCAATGGCAAAGTCAAGTGTAAAGCGTGCCTTGCCGTTGAAAGAGATAGTATATTTTACTGAATCTTCCTTAAGATACTCCTCGTTGAATCCAGGCCACTCTGCATCGCATACAGTTGTTGTATTGCCGAGTGCAGCCCATAATTCCTCACATATATGAGGTGCAAATGGAGAAAGAACAACAATTATCTTTTCAAGAATTGCTTTTTTGTTGCACTTGAGCGCTGTAAGCTCGTTAAGGCATATCATGAACGCACTGACTGTTGTATTGTATGAGAATGCAGGAATATCCTCACTTGTCTTCTTTATAAGCTTGTGGAGCGACTTGAGTTCCTCCTTAGTAGGCTCGTCATTGGTTACAATGCAGTTATCATCCTTGTCAAAGAACATACCCCACAGTTTGCGAAGGAAGCGATGACAACCGTCGATACCGTTGGTATCCCATGGTTTTGACTGTTCGATAGGGCCAAGGAACATCTCGTACATACGCAAAGTATCGGCACCATACTTCTCAACAATTACATCAGGGTTCACAACATTGAACATTGACTTACTCATCTTCTCCACAGCCCAACCGCAGATATACTTGTCGTTCTCAAGGATGAACTCGGCATCAGCATATTCGGGACGCCAAGCACGGAATGCATCAATGTCAAGAATGTCATTTGAAACTATATTCACATCAACATGAAGCGGGGTTACATCGTAATCCTTTGAAAGGTTTAGTGATACAAATGTGTTAGTGTCTTTTATGCGATAAACGAAATTGCTTCGTCCCTGTATCATACCCTGGTTTATGAGTTTCTGGAATGGCTCTTCCTTCACGCTATAACCGCAATCAAAGAGGAACATGTTCCAGAAGCGTGAGTATATGAGGTGACCTGTAGCATGCTCTTTACCACCTACATACAGGTCAACACTCTGCCAATAACCGTTAGCCTCTTCCGATACAAGCGCATTGCCGTTCCTTGGATCCATATAACGCAAGTAGTATGCGCTTGAACCTGCGAAGCCCGGCATGGTATTGAGTTCCAATGGGAACACTGTTGTGTTGTCAATATTATCCTTGCTTGTAATGCTGTTGGTTGCAGTATCCCACGCCCACATCTTTGCGTGGCCAAGTGGCGGCTCACCGCTTTCGGTTGGCAGGAATTTCTCAACGGCAGGTAGTTCAATTGGAAGACACTCCTCGGGTACAGGATAAGGCACACCATTCTTGTAGTAGATTGGGAATGGTTCACCCCAGTAACGCTGACGGCTGAAGATTGCATCGCGCAAGCGGTAGTTCACCTTCACACGGCCAAGTTTGTTCTCTGTAACATATTGCTTTGTCTTGGCAATGGCCTCTTTTACAGTCAATCCGTTGAGATTTAGCTTGCAGTCACCAAAAGCAGCAACAGGTGAGTTTGTCATTATACCCTCCTTGGCATCGAAACTCTCCTCACTTACATCGCAGCCTTCGATAAGAGGACGCACCTCAATTCCAAAATGTTTTGCGAAAGCATAGTCACGGCTGTCGTGCGCCGGAACGGCCATAATTGCACCTGTTCCGTAACCTGCAAGTACATAGTCGCTCACCCATACAGGAATCTCCTCACCGGTAATTGGGTTTATTGCGTATGAACCGGTGAATACACCTGTTACATTGCGGTCAATCATGCGCTCACGCTCGGTGCGCTTCTTTGTGCGGTCAAGATATGCATCAACAGCCTCTTTCTGCCCGGCAGTGGTAATCTGTGCCACAAGTTCGCTCTCCGGAGCAAGCACCATGAATGTGACACCGAATATTGTATCGGCGCGTGTGGTGAAGATTGTAAACTCAACATCACTCTCCTTAACGCGGAACTGCATCTCTGTACCCTCACTGCGACCAATCCAGTTACGCTGTGTCTCCTTGAGCGACTCTGTCCAGTCAATCTTTTCAAGTCCATCGAGCAAGCGTTGTGAATATGCTGATACTCTAAGACACCACTGCTTCATTTTTTTCTGCACCACAGGGTGGCCACCGCGCTCCGACACACCATCCACAACCTCATCGTTGGCAAGCACGGTGCCAAGAGCCGGGCACCAGTTAACCATTGTCTCATTGAGGAACGCAATGCGCCAGTTCATCAGGAGTTCCTGCTGCTCAACCTCGCTCATGGAGTTCCATTTATCGGCTGTTATCTCAATCTCCTCAGTGCAAGCGGCATTTATACCCGCACTACCCTCTTTGCTCAACTTTTCTATGAGTTCTGCAATTGGCTTTGCGCACTTTGCATCGTTGTCGTAGTAGCTGTTGAACATCTTTATAAATGTCCACTGTGTCCATTTGTAGTATTCAGCGTCACATGTTCTGATTTCTCTGTCCCAATCGAAGCAGAAACCAATCTTGTCGAGCTGCTCGCGGTAACGCGCAATGTTCTGCTCTGTTGTCACAGCCGGGTGCTGTCCTGTCTGTATTGCATACTGCTCGGCTGGGAGTCCGTAAGCGTCGTAACCCATTGGGTTGAGTACATTATATCCGTTAAGACGCTTGTAACGCGCAAAAATATCCGATGCTATGTAGCCGAGCGGGTGACCAACATGAAGACCTGCTCCCGATGGATAAGGGAACATATTCAGAATGTAGAACTTCTCCTTGCCATTCTCTTCAAC
>JAFNWA010000207.1 GCA_017383665.1 Bacteroidaceae bacterium
CTTCATGAACAATTCCTCGCTTGAAGGTGTGTACTTTTTGTATGTGGCGATAAACTTGTCGGCCTCACGCTTGCATGATGGGTCAACATTCTTTGCACGCTCCAGACGGTCAAGGCACAAATAGTATGTGCAGTTGTTCAGAGTGTTGTCATCGCTCCATGTTGGAGTTGCTGCATAACACTGTGCAATCAGGATGTGTGGCGCACCATACTTGGAGTTGAGAGAGAGAGCCTTCTGCGCGTATGAACGGGCTTTGCCATATTTGCTGAGCTGGTAGTAGATGTCAGCTATCTTATAGCAGAGTTCAGACTTGTTTGTTACACTGGGCTCAAGTTCGATCGCACGGTCAAAATACTCCATAGCCTTGTCGATCTCGCCTCTCTTGAAGTAACGGTAACCGCAACCCATGGCTGCTTTTGATGTTGGGTTAGGGTCAATCTCAAATGCATACTCAGATGCTGCAAAATAAGCATCCTGCTTGGTACACCTAAGCATTGCCATGACTGTGATGACCTTGTTGAGATACTCAATGTCACCCTTGTTCTCCTCGATGAGCGGTGCATAGATTCTGTCCAAATCCTCGCATGATGCAGCACCGCTGTTGATGAAGTATGCATCGATGTTGCTCTTTGCAACGCGTGAAGCATCAATCATCTTGCTGTATTTGCCGGCGTTGATGCTGTCCTTTGGATCGCCCTCGGCCTGATATCTCTGCTCGCACTCCTCAATCTTGTCGTGGTACTTGTCGAGAACCTCAACAATATAAACAGAAGCGTTGAGGTAGTCCTCGATAATCTGTTCGCCGTGGTTCTGGTCGCTCTTGTACTTCAAGCCGGAATACTTCATGAAGAGTTCCGTTACAACATACTCTGACTGTCCCTGCTCGAGTGCAACTGACTTTGAAAGCATTTCATACACTTCCTCGACAGGTGTATCCTTGCGGTACTTGAGGAGGTCAATTACCTTCTTGCCAAGAATCTGGCCCTCGGACAACTTTGTCTTTGTAATCTCCTGAAGAAGGTCAAGATACTTGATTTCCTGGTCATATACAGCCATGAGCAGGTCGATGTACTCTTCTTTCTTCTGTGGGTCTGACTCTTTTTTGATGAACTCATTGAGTAGCTTAATACCATTTGTGTAGGTATCTACTCGTGCAACAGGGAACTCGTCGAACAGGACTTTCCATGCATCGTATGCAACCTGGTAGTCCTTGGTCTTCATGTTCGTGTTCATGTTGCTGATGTTTCTTATGCATCGTGTAGAATCCTCTCCCTGACCAAAACGATAGGGATTGCTAACGCCGTTTTGGGCGTTTGCTGTCATTGCAACAAATGCAATGAGTGCGAAAAATAGTTTCTTCATTTTTTTGTCGTATTGTAGTTGTTATCTTACTCTTAACTTCATGAACCAATTCTCATTGAAAGTGATTCCGACGTTTATTCTCAGGTAGTTCTCGGTTATGAGTCCTGCCGAGCGCGGTCTCAGGTGGATGAACTGTCCCGAGATATGCAATGTACCGTGGCTATAACTGTTGTTGCTGTTATAGAACGGAATTGAAAATCCTGCACTTATGCCATATTCATCACATCCCTTGTGTCCATTTATCTCTGTATATGGCTGTGCGTAGTGGAGACCGGCTCTATAATTCATCATCTTGAACAGGTTTCTTGACATTTCGGTTGGTGAATACTCCGCTCCTATTGAAACCTTGAACCTGTCGGTGCCGACGCTGTTCTCATTACCGAAGAATGTCGAATTGCCCCACTGCTGATAGGTGCAGTCCGCTCCAAAGTTCCATTTGCCATTGTAACTGTACAAAAAGCCTACGCCATATGTGTGTGGCAACTTGAATCCATCATTGATAGGCGTTGTGGTCGAAGAACCTGAGGTGTTTTCGGTAAGTGTCGCATCGGCGTTCATGTTATGTCCCAAAGAGTAGGTCGCACCAAGTGTCAACTTCTGTTTCGATGTCATTTGGGCCATGAACTGTACACCAAAATCTACTTTGTAGCTCTTGAATGTGGCCTCGTACAGTTTAGAACGGTCTGTGCTATTCGCAAAATCCACCGCAACCTGGTGTTGTATGTTTCCATACAAGTATGAACCTGTGACGCCTGCCGAGAACCATGAAACAGGTCTCCAAGCAAGGCCTGCATAAGGTTGGTATATGCCTCCTGTGCCGTTGTAGATGCTTGTGTATGCTTCTGTCGCTCCCTCTTTTCCTGTAGTGCTGAATGAGTATCCTACATTGGAGTAGGGTAGAAAACCTACCGACATTCCGAGTCCCTTGCATATGCGGAACTGTATGGCCAGGTAGTCAAAACTTGCATTCTTGGCATTGATTCGTCTGTTTCCTTCCTTGAAATTTACATTCTGCAAGGAGAAGCCGGCATCAAAAAGCATTGTCAGCGTGTCTGCCTCGGAGAATGACGCCGGATTAAGTATGTTTATGAAACGGTGGCTGCGCAAACCATATCCCAATCCACCCATTTGGCGGTTTATGCCAAGGCTCTGATCCGAGAGTATTCCCACACCATAGCGTGAATACGGTGAATTTATTCCATTGTCAGCGTGGACACCGATGATGGAAAGC
>JAFNWA010000208.1 GCA_017383665.1 Bacteroidaceae bacterium
GCTTGCAAGGTGCTATTACGAGTCGAAGGATTATGAGACTGCATCGCAGTATTTCAAGGTTCACTACTCGAACTATCCTCGTGGAGAGTTTGCCGAGTATTCCCGTTTCCATTCGGGAAAGTCGCTTTTTATGGGTATTCCAGAACCTGAACTCGACCAGTCAAATACCTATGCGGCAATAAATGAATTGCAGGTTTTTCAAGAGTACTACCCTCATAGCAAGTATTATGCCGAGGCGCAGGATATGATAATGAAGATGCACGATGTACTTGTGAAGAAGATGTACCTCTCGGCAAAACTATATTACGACCTTGGAGATTTGGCATACATCGGCAACAACTATCAGGCATGTGTAGTTACTGCAAAGAATGCTTTGAAGGATTATCCCTATACCAACTTGCGCGAAGATTTGTCAATCCTCATTCTAAGAGCTAAGTATCAGATGGCGCACAAGAGTATTGAGTCAAAGAAACTGGAACGCTATCGCGATACCATTGACGAGTATTATGCTTTCAAGACCGAGTTCCCCGATAGCAAGCACATAATCGAGGCCGACAAGTTCTATAAAGAGGCTATTAAATTTGTTAAAGCGAAGGATAAATAATAAAACTATTAAATAAAATGGATTACAAGAAAACAAATGCTCCAACAAACACTGTCACACGCGACATGGCAGATTTTGTAAATGAAACAGGAAATGTTTATGAGTCAGTTGCAATCATTGGAAAGCGTTCTAACCAGATTGCTGCCGAGATGAAAGAGGAGTTGCTGAAGAAATTGAACGAGTTCTCATCGTCAACAGACAACCTTGAGGAGCAGTTCGAGAACCACGAGCAGATAGAAATCTCACGCTACTATGAGAGACTTCCCAAACCAACACTCATCGCGGCTCAGGAGTTCCTTGATGACAAAATCTACTTCCGCGATCCTTCTAAGGAGGCAGCAAGCGAGGAGGCCTAATTGCATAACTCTATTTTGATATGAAATTCCGTTTCTATCAGTTGTTGCTTCTTGCATCATTGGTGTTTACAATCCTGGCTGTGCTTGACCCCGTAGTATCTTTTGTGGAGTCAAACGGTGCGCTGTCAGTGATGACAAACTTCAAGTATGAGCAGTTGGCAACCGGTGAGGTTTCAAGGTCGGTTATTGCACTTGGCATATTGCTGATATTTACAGCCGTTGTCAATGTATTGGGCTTGTTTCTCTCGTTCTACACAAACTTTGAGATGCAGAAGAGAGTGACAATACTGACAATGTTGTTGCATGCCGGTTATTACATTCTGTTCTTTGTCTATACATTGCTTCTTGCCAGTGGGGCATCAATGAATGTGCACTCACCAATGCTTTATCCTTTTGTGGCGTTGAGTTTGAATCTTTTGACATTCCTTCTCATTCGCCGTTGCGAGGCAAAGATTATCGCCAGAGCACTTGGTTTCCGTTTGAGAGACTGATAACGATTGTAATATAAACAACAAATCCGCATCCAATGGGTGCGGATTTGTTTTATTGTGATGGGATGTTCTTGTTATTTGTTCTTCTTGGCAATAACAATCGGAGCGATAATCAATGCAATCGAAAGAATAATGTTAAGGTAGAATCCTATACCCATAAAATCAGTTGTGCTAAGCTTTTCGATATCTATATCAATAGATGTCAAATCTTGTCCAAACAATGATATTGTAGTGGCTGTGGCGTCATTGATAGTGCCTACAACTGTGTTTACAATAAAATAGGTGACGAGCATTGCCAACAAACTGATTATACCGGTCAATACCGAGAGCCAATTTCTTCCCTTCAAAAGATTTACAACACCGTTAATTATAACTAATACTGCAATAACTGTGAATAAATTTCCAATGCCGAATGCAGAGATGCTGAAAGAACCGGCACTTAACAAAGGCATAAAGAATGTAATGAGTAGCAGTGCGCTGATACCTGCAGCGATAATTCCATGTTTGTTTGTTTTTGTGTCTAGCATAATGTGTTTCTTTTTAAAATGTTAATGATTTAATTATCAATCACAAATATAAATAAAATTATATATTTTAATATTGCTTTTGTATGTAAAAAATGTCAAAGCGATTGGTGCAGGTCGCTTTCTTTATGATTTTGCCCCCGAAAGTCTTTTCCAACTTTCGGGGGCAAAATCGCTTTCAATCAGTCTCTGTACGCTTATCTGTATTTCCTTACATTTGCAAGAAAGAAGTAAATAATCTCAAGAATCAATTGATCTCTAACTCATCGACAAAGATGAATGCGGGGTGGCCCACTGCCGGGTGCCATGCCGGCATGTCGCGGTCCGAGAGGGCTTTAATCTTTACATAGCGCGCTTTTACGGGTGTGAACTCTGCTTTGTGCTCATAGATTCTGTTCTCGTCCTCGGCGGTGAGGTCGGGGTATTCCTGGTCAAAGAGGGTGGTGTAGTTCTCGCCGTCGTTTGATACGGAAACGGTGATACCAAGAACATTGAATACCCAATCTCCCTTGTCAACACTGGTATTGAATGATACACAGCTGATTTCCTCCTCCTGCTTCAGGTCAATCACAGCCTCGAGGTCTGTAAGGCAGAATCCCAACCAACGGCCTGTGCGGTAGTTGGGTGTGCCTTTAAGGCCGTCAACGAGTGTGATGGCGCCTTTGAAGGTGTAGTTCTCGTGAATGGGCTGCAACAGGGTAATGGGCTTTGCGGTCGCTTTGTTGAAGTATATCTGCTCGGTGAGTGTTCTTGTCGTGCCACGCTTGCCAATACCCTTGGCCTTGAAAGTGCATGCCTTGCTGAACTCAACGGGTGCTGTGTAGAGTCCCGATGCTGTTGTGGGCTCGCTGCCGTCAAGGGTGTAATAAATAGGAGTGTCGTCCATAACGCGCAGGGTGGCGATGATTACACCGCGCTCTGTGTCTGTGCTGAACTCCGGTTCAATGTCAAGAATGTGTTTCGCGTAGTTGTAGCCGTTGGCATCATATATCTTGAACAGAGGAACCAGACGCTGTCTGAAGTTTGCAAAGTCCTTATTCTCGGGTTTGCACCATTGCACTTCGCAGAGTGCTGCCATGCGTGGCAGTTCCATGTACTCTACATGGCTGAATGTGGGGATATATTCGCTCCACAGGTTTGCCTGCACGCCAATGATGTGCTTCTGCTCCTCGGGTGTGAGCGATTCGTGCATCGGCTCAAAGCTATATACCTTCTCAACGGGTACATAACCGCCGATTGCCAAAGGCTCGTCATCGGTGTATGTTGTCTGGTAGTAGTCGAAATACATGAAGCCAGTTGGTGACATGATGCAGTCGTGTCCCTGCTTTGCAGCCTCAATACCGCCCTCAATGCCACGCCATGAGTGAACGGTTGCATTGGGTGCAAGGCCGCCTTCGAGAATCTCGTCCCAACCTATAATCTGGCGTCCCTTGCTGTTGAGGAACTTCTCGGCATGGTTTATGACGAAACTCTGCAAGTACATCTCTGCGCTGTGCTTGTCGTCGCCCTTTATACCCAATTCCTTTATGCGTGCCTGGCATTTGGGGCACTGTTCCCACTGTGTCTTGGGGCACTCGTCGCCACCAACATGGATGTATTCCGACGGGAACACCTCAATTACCTCGCTCAATACATCTTCAATGAAAGAGAGTGTGGCATCGTTGCCGGCACAAAGCACATTGTCCGATACGCCCCACATCTTCCAAACTTCGTATGGGCCACCTGTGCAACCATACTCGGGGTATGCAGCAAGAGCTGCCTGCATGTGTCCGGGAAGGTCTATCTCCGGGATTACTGTAATATGGCGCTCGGCTGCGTAGGCGATAATTTCGCGGCAATCCTCCTGTGTGTAGAAGAATGGACCATAGTGCTGTCCGTCATACTCGCCGCTGTTGCGTCCGATGACGGTCTCGTCGCGCTCTGCAGCAATGGTGGTGAGCTTGGGATATTTCTTTATCTCAATGCGCCAGCCCTGGTCATCGGTCAAGTGCCAATGGAAACGGTTAAGGTTGTGCAGTGCAAGCATGTCGATGAAACGCTTTATCGAATCCTTTGTGAAAAAGTGGCGCGATACATCAAGGTGTGCACCACGGTAGGCAAAGCGTGGGTAGTCGGTAATAGTTACTGCAGGCAACTCTACTTTTTCTGCCGTTGCGACAGGCAAGGATTTGCGCAGGGTCTGTATTCCATAGAATACTCCTGCCGCAGATGGTGATGTAATCTCAATCTTCTCATTTGTTACGGCAAGGGTGTAACCCTCCTTGTTCTCTGTGGCATTGCCAATGGCAAGGTTGATGGCATTCTTCTTGCTCTTCTTGCTCTTTATGACCTTCAATTCAAGACCGATGCTCTCCTTTATATACTGGGCAAGCAACTGGGCGTTGCGTTTCATAGTCTTGTCGCCATTGTAGGCAATGACAGTCTCTCCGCAGAGTCTAAAA
>JAFNWA010000209.1 GCA_017383665.1 Bacteroidaceae bacterium
GCTATAGAAAACTTTGCTACAGCTGGTAGCAGAGAAAGGTATGCTGCAAGCATAGACTATCGGGCTATGTGTGCAAGCGGAGAGTTTGAGAAGGCACATCTTGTCAAGGCAAAATACTATGATGAGTATAGTGCAGAGTTGGGCTCTTGGCGTTCGGGTGCCTGGCGCGATAGAGAAGCTCGCGAGGCTCAGGAGAGATACCACGCTGTCGCTGCTTATATCTTTGGTCAGGAGATTGTGTCGTTACATAACGGAAACAGTGCCGGCAAGAACCAGCTGATAATAGGCCTATTGGTGGCAATTCCTGTTGAGGGTGCACCGCTTGCCGAAGGTGAGTATGGTAGTGGAATGTTCTACAATAACGATGCTTCAATATCCTCGCCTACATCAATAGATCATGTCGTTTATCAGTCTTGGGTAACTTTCTACAATAGCTGTTGCGACAAGGTTCTTGACCTTGCATTGGCCAAAGGTGATATGGAACTGGCCGATATGGCATATAAATTATACAAAAGAGAGGTGTCAACTCATTATACTGCTGATGAGGCAAAGGGTGGCAATTATAATATAGCAACTGTTGGCTATAACGATTTGCGTAAGGATATAGCCAGACAAAAGATAATGGAATCTACTAATAACTGATTAAATTAAAAAACTTATGGCAACAACAGCAAAAAAAACAACCGCAAAACCTGCTGCGAAGAAGACAACCGCAGCAAAGCCTGTAGCAAAGAAAACAACAACTGCAAAGCCGGCTGCAAAACCTGTAGCTAAGAAGACAACAGCGGCAGCTAAGCCTGCAGCAAAAAGTACAGATGTTTCTGTATCAGGTAACAAGAAAATTGCAAGCTTGTGCAAAGAGTTTAATAAGAAGTTCCCATATCTTTGTTTGAGTATTTTCTATCCCAAAGCCTCAACTCTCTCTGTCTTTTCGTCCGAACTGCAAAGATACAGGATTCCTGGTGATAAGACAATTGCATCGGTGCGTCGTGAAAACTCAAGTGGTGATATCTCAATTTCTGGAAATAAAAAAATTAAAACACTTGAAAAGGAGTTTAGTTCAATCTTGGGTCTTTACTGTCAAGTTGGTTATACAACAGTAAGTGCAGGACGCGTATATTCAAAATACACTGATGACATGACTCTTGCAAAATTAAATGCAATATGCGAGAAAGGCAATGAAAAAAAAGGGGAGTGGTGGTAATAGATAATAATGAATATGGCAACAACTGCAAAAAAAACAACAGCAAAACCTGCTGCGAAGAAGACAATCGCTGCGAAACCTGCGGTAAAGAAGACAACAACGGCGAAACCTGCGGCGAAGAAGACAACGACTGCAAAGCCTGCAGATATTTCTGTAACAGGTAACAAGAAGTTGGATACACTGCGCAAGGAGTTCAATAATAAGTTCCCTTATTTGCGTTTGGGAATATTTTACAGTTATGCGCGTCAACAGGTTGCAAAGGGTGAAGGTATTACTCCTATTGATGGTACAAAGACTCTTGCTTCTGTGCGCCGTGCCGATTCCGGCGGTGATATTTCAATCTCTGGTAACAAGAAGATAAAGAGCCTTGAGAAAGAGTTTGATACCGTATTTGGCTTGTATTGCCAGATTTGTTATACAAATGCCGAAGGAAAAAGGTACTATACATCGGGCAGTACTGATGAGATGACACTTTCTGCGTTTAACTCGTACTGCGAGAAGAACGGCTATAAAAAAGGCGATTGGAAATAATGCGAATTCTTCTTACCGGCTTTGAGCCGTTTGGCAATTATAAGGAAAACTCATCGTGGGCGGTAGCCGAAAAGGTTGCCGCCTGCGGCTTTGAAGGGGTGTCTGTTACTCGGTTGCCAGTGACTTTTGCCGGCGTTGCCGCTGCGTTGCGTAAGGCTGTAGATGAGTGTCGCCCCGATGCTATAGTAATGCTTGGGCAGAGTGCGGGTATTGATTATGTTAAGTTGGAGCGTGTCGCAATAAACATGATGGATTCTGCCTCGGCCGACAATGATGGATATCTCCCCGATGAAGAACCAATATACCCGGGTGGCGAGGCGGCCCTGTTTACAAACACCAATATTAAGGAACTATGCAGGGCTGTAAAGGAACAAGGGCTGCCTGCTAAGGTTTCTAACAGTGCCGGGCTTTATGTATGTAACCGTCTTTACTACGAGGCTTTGACTATCTGTAAGGAGAATCGTGGTATGAAGGCACTGTTCGTTCATATGCCATTCTACGACGGTCAACCGTCGGCACCGGCCGGTAAATCAAACATGCTGCTGGATGACATGGCGCAAGCTGTTAATATTATTATTCATAAGATAGGACAATGACAAAAATTAGGAATTTCAAGGAAAAAATGGCGCGCGTGTTCGACAATGACATGCGCACGAAACAATGGGAAAATTACATTGATTATTTAATCATCGGTCTCATTGTAATAAGCACACTTTCAGTGTTTATATCTACATTCAATATTTCACCGGAGTGCGAAAAGGTATTGTCGATAATAGACATTGTTACAGCAATAACTTTTACAATTGAGGTTACACTTCGCATTTGGTCTGCCGATTTGCTGGACGAGAGGTTCAAAGGTTTTTGGGGCAGGGTGAGATATTGCCTTACATTCTATGGTCTTGTGGATATCCTTTCTACTTATACATTCTATGCGTCGTTGTTTATTCCGTTGCCTTACTCGGTGTTGAAGGCTCTACGCGTGTTGCGTCTGTTGCGCGTGTTCCGCTATATGCGCTCATTTCGTCTGTTGCAGACTGCTATCTCTTCCAAATCCAAGGAGATGTGGGTGTCACTCCAGTTCCTTATTATTGTAACATTGATGCTGTCATTTGTGCTTTTCTTCTATGAGCATAATGCACAACCCGATGTGTATGACAATGGCTTCAAGTCTGTGGTTTGGGCTTTTGCTCAGTATATAGGCGATCCGGGCGGTTTTGCCGATACTCCACCAATTACTCTTGTTGGAAGAATTATTGCCAATATAATAGGTATTCTTGGTATTGCTATTTTTGCTGTTCCTGCCGGTCTCGTTGGTGCCGGTTTTTCAGAGGCAATGGAGGATGACAAGAAGAATACATTCATAAAGAAGAATGTCGGCAAACTGCAACTTGCCTTTGAACGCAAGCTTGACCGTCCTACCGGTTTCCAGATCGTTCCGCAGCACTTGTCGTTATGCGACATACAGGCAAGAGTTGGACTGAAACTCGA
>JAFNWA010000210.1 GCA_017383665.1 Bacteroidaceae bacterium
CGACGGCAAGTGGGACCGCGACCAGGACAGCATACCTTTCAACTGGCAGCTCGACGAGCAGTATGCCCTCATCCATAGCTTGCAGCCCGCCTGCCTCATTGGAAACAACCACCACGAGACACCGTTCCCCGGAGAGGACATACAGATTTTCGAGCGCGACCTGCCGGGTGAGAACAAGGCCGGCCTCAGCGGACAGAGCGTGAGTCGCCTGCCACTTGAGACCTGCCAGACAATGAACGGAATGTGGGGATACAAGCTTGTTGACCAGAACTACAAGAGCACCGAGACGCTTATCCGTCTGCTTGTGAGCACTTCGGGCAAGGGAGCAAACCTTTTGCTCAATGTAGGGCCACAGCCCAACGGCGAAATCCCCGCTGCAGCCCTTGAACGCATGAAGGAGATGGGCGAATGGTTGCGCGCCAACGGCGAGACCGTTTACGGCACCACTGCCGGTGACATTCCGGCACAGGATTGGGGTGTTACAACACGCAAAGGCAACCGCCTTTTCGTACATATATTTGACTGCAAGGAGAAGGAACTCACCTTGCCACTTGACTGCAAGGTTAAGAAAGCTTTCACATACAGCGACAAGCAACCCGTCAAGTTCAAGAAAACAAAGGAGGGGGTAAAATTGATGTTCAACGAAGTACCCACAGGCATTGATTATATCGTAGAACTTGTCACAAAGTAACTAAAAGTACAAACAGCTCTCCCCTTTGCCTGCAAGGGGGAGTGGCTGAAAGCCGAGGGGGATAAAAACAGTAAAAACAAACAACACCCAATTATGAAAATACTTGAAATCTGTGCAGGAAGCGTGGAGAGCGCCATTGCAGCGCGTGACGGTGGAGCACAGCGCATAGAACTATGCGCTGCATTGGAGATTGGCGGCGTAACACCATCGGCCGGAATGATTGCCGAGGCACGCAAGATTGAAGGAGTGGCGCTGAATGTCATTATACGCCCACGCGGTGGAGATTTCCTATACAATGAGTATGAGGTTGCCTGCATGGAACAGGACATACGCACCTGCAAGCAGCTTGGCGTTGACGGTGTGGTGATTGGTGCGCTGACGGCCGAAGGAGATATTGACACAGCCACCTGCAAACGATTCATTGCTGCAGCCGATGGAATGAGCATTACATTTCACCGCGCATTCGATATGTGCCACGACCCACGCAAGGCGTTGGAAGAACTCATTGCGCTTGGTTGCGACAGAGTGCTCACCTCGGGGCAGGCATCAACAGCCCAGGCAGGTATCCAACTTTTGAAGAAACTTGTAGAGCAGGCTGCAGGGCGCATAATAATAATGCCAGGATGCGGAGTGAGCAGCGCAAACGCAGCAGCCATTCTGCAAGCCACCGGCGCAACGGAAATCCATGCATCGGCACGCAAGAGTGTGGGTAGCGGTATGCTGTTCCGTCACAGCGGTGTCTCAATGGGCAACCCCGACAGCGATGAATTCGCACGCAAGGAGACCGATGTAAACGAAGTAAGAGCAATTGTAGAGAGCATATCATGAAACAGCTGAAGGAACGCATACTTAAGGACGGCAAGTGCCTCGAAGGAGGCATCCTCAAGGTCGATAACTTCATCAACCACCAGATGGATGCGAAGCTGATGATGGAGATGGCAAAAGAGATTGTCGCCCGGTTCAAAGAGACACCCATTGACAAGGTTGTGACCGTTGAGGCAAGCGGTATTGCACCGGCTATAATGGTTGCATATTTGCTTGATGTGCCTGTAGTCTTTGGCAAGAAAAAGGTACCGAGCACTATGGATGGAATAATCAGAAGCGAGGTATTCTCATTCACCAAAAAACGCTCATACAACATCTGCCTTTGCGAAAGCTATCTGCAGAAAGGCGAGCGTTGCCTTTTTGTAGATGATTTCCTTGCCAACGGCAATGCAGCATTGGGAATCCTTGACCTTGCTGCACAGACAGGAGCCGAGGTTGTGGGAATGGCATTTCTAATTGAGAAAGGATTCCAGGCCGGTGGAAAGATTCTCCGTGACAAAGGCATCCACATTGAATCGCTTGCAATCATAGAAAGCCTCGACAATTGCGAGATAAAGATTAAGGATTAAGAAAGATTCATAATTCGCTTTGTCGCACCCTTATGTTACTTGTCATTACAGACGAAACCGATAAGCCTTCCACCACCGAAGGATTCTATCACAACGACTGCAACCAATAATGAAAATCGTCAACGGTTGCATATTCGTTCATCCCAATGTAGTTTATAGCATAATCAAGAGTAACTGTGTAACCATAAACAGCATACAATTCCGCTATCAATGCTTCGGGACTTATAGGTTCAAGCATACCCTTAAAGTTTCTTCAGCACCTTTACCAACTGCTCGCCAAGGCCTATTGAATAACCCTGTGACACAAAGACGACACGGTTGAAGGTGTCGGCAACAAGAATCAACGGGCGGTTGGGGTTCTTCAATTTCATGTTAGTGACAATCTCGTTATATATCTTGTCATTGATATCTGTGCCCCACACCACTGTAGAAGGCAAATCGGGGAAATCATTTACAAAGCGACTAGCCTCATCCTTGTCGCGGAACAGTAGCAGCATCTTCTGTCCCCACTTCTCGAACTCATTCTTATATGGCATGACATCGCGCAGGAAGTGGTTAGTCGGTTCGCTGCCGGGAGCAATGACTGCAATGATATAATAGCCACGGCCGGTAGCCGAGAGCAAAGAGCGTTCGCGCCCCTCGGTCGTATCATAGAAAAGATTCTCGCTGTTGAAGTCGCCTATTACCTGGAGTTCCTCACTGCTCTCGCGCTGTACATATTCAATGAGACACTCCTTACCCTGTTCTACTGTAAAGAATGTGAGGTGCGCGAGCACGCTGCCATCGGCCATGCGTGTACCGGTCATCATGAAGTAGTTGCCGGCATCCATTGCTGTCCCGTCCTTGAGCAATGACTCCCATGTTATGCCCTCCTCGGGGTAACCGAGCAGCTGCAGACGGCCATCGACAATCTTTGATATTGAGAAATGAGAGTAGTAGCGTGGGTTGTCGTTGAAGCGTGTTGGGGTGAATGTAGCCTTCAATGTACCCTGTGGTGCGTTCCTCAGCTCGGTAGCCACTACATCAAAGTTCACATCGACCCATTTATAGTTCTCCATGTACTGTGTCTTGCCTGTAACCTCGTCTATGCGCGCAGGGATACCCATTGCACGCGCTCCCGACACAAAGAAGATATCGCGCGAATGAGGGTCGGCAACACGCATGTCCCACACTCCCTTGGGCGACATGCAGAGCGAAAGCGGGTTCCAGGTGTCATCGACCTTGATGTTCTCACGACACCATTTTACCCAGCGCTGGGGGTCACCGGCAAAGAAGCGTCTCTCATCATAGTTGAACTGCTCCTTGAAGAAGGCCTTATAAGGAGTTATCATCTCGTTGCTGACACGGGGATTTAGAATGTAGTTGCGGTAATCCTCGTCAATGGCACCGTTGCGTGCAGAGTGTTCATGGTGGTCATACAAGACATCAAGGCTCACATCGCGCAAGTCCTTCTCTGATATTGCCGAGAGGAGGAAATAGGCAAGGGCACGCTCATCCTGAGGCACACTTGATAGGTATTTCATTATGGTCTTGTAATTGCCACGCGACTTGATGATCAACTGAACGATGTCGCGCTCGTGCAAGCCGTTGAAACCAAGATATTGTGCAAACATCCCTGCCTTTTCGGGGGTGATGAATGTCGATACATAGGCGTTGCGGATTGAATCCTCATGGGCAAAACGGCATGCATTGTCTGCGGCTTGCTGCTCGCTGACAAATGGCACATTGTTGCGTTCACGAGGCGGGACAATATTCATCTCAAGCGTCGCAGTGTAGCCGGGAGCCTTGTCAACAACAAGCTCAACCTTCTTGTCCTTGCCTGCGGTGAACTTTACAAAACCAAACTTGCCACCGGCAGCAGCCCATGCGACCATATCACCATGTCCCGATGTAATTGATGCATGTCCGTTGGCATCTGCCCTCTTTGTTGCAGCCGTGAAGAACTCGGCATAGTTGTATATCTTGAACTCTACATCTGTTTGCAATGGTGCACCGTTTTCATCAACGACACAGACGGTGGTTGTTACAACGGGTGCATAGTTTGCTGTAACATTTATCTCGGTATAACAAGGGGTTACACTAAGTACCTCCTCGGGGCCATCGTATCGGCCAAAGACATTGGTGTGCATGAGCATTCCACGCGAAGCCGGCGCATTGAACCATGCAAGGTCAAGCACGGGCTCGGGCTCGCATGCTCCAAGGAAATGCCATTTGCCATCTATCCAGGCCTCGACCCAGGCATGGTTATTGTCGGTATGTGCCCAACGGGGAGTATATACCTGACGCGCCGGGATGCCTACAGCACGCAAGGCTGCAACTGTGAATGTCGATTCCTCACCACAACGGCCATAGGCTGTGCGCACGGTTGCCAAAGGCGAACTCGTGCGTATGTCACTTGGGGTGTATGTCACCTTCTCGTGGCACCAATGGTTCACTTCGAGTACAGCCTCGCGCATTGAGAGTTTCTCCACCCTCGCTTTCAGTTCCTTGTAGAACACCTCGCGACTGTTGTCGAGGTTCTCGTTGTTTACTCTCACCGGCAGCACAAAATGCATGAACTCCCTTACCGGGACTTTTTTGCCCCATGGCATCTCTGCACGAGCCTTAAGGGCATACTCAACATTCTGCAGATGGAACTCTGCACTGTAGTCGGCGATGTCGGGAAGTGGCATGTAGGCATAGAGAAACTGCATTGCCTGCAATTTGCTACCCGTGAGGGTGTCGAAAACATCAAAATAGCCATTGTCGGACACTGCTTCACGACGAGACTCAAAATCCTTTGTAATCCTTCCGTTACGGTCAAGGTTCTCACGAGCCGACAGCGACATAGCAAAAAACATCGCGGCCAAGAGAATTGTTATATTTCTTTTCATAGTCAATTTTTTCTATCGTGTAAATATAGGCATTTTTTATGATGGATAATGCAAATATTAAGATTTATTGAAACATATTACCACTTTTTGCCTCCAAGCGCGCACAGAATGGATGTTTTTTACTACTTTTGCCACAAATGACGGACATTGTCAAAAAAACAGGATAGTGAGCAGAAACGAGAAAAATATACCGATTAAAAGGTTGATTATTTGGTTATGGAGCAACTCGAGGGGAGTACGCAAACAAGCTGCGGCAAACACCGGCATAGGATTGCTTGATGTGCTTTGCCAATTGCTGTGGGTGCTTGCCTGCAAGCATGCCATAGACATTGCGACCGGAATCAAAGAGGGTTCTTTGACAACAACGGGTATAATCATTGCGGCTCTGATGATTGTACAGATAGTGTCGCGTGCAGCAAGCAGATGGATACATACCGTCACCGGCAACAAAGTGCGCAACAGGATGCGTCGCGATGTCTTTGCCAGGCTATTGAGATGCGATTGGCTACACTTGCAGAGACACCATACGGGCGACCTTACCAACAGGCTCGAAGGAGATGTGTCGGGGATTACCTCACTCATGACCGAGATTATTCCGGCAGCAATTGTTGCCGGGACACAGCTGTTGGCTTCGTTTGTGCTACTGTTCATCATGAGCCCCATGCTTGCAGTGGCTATCTTCATCATATTGCCCACATGCCTGGCACTGAGCCGTGTTTACATTGAGAGAATGCGCAAGCTGAACCGCGATGTACGCGAGAGCGACAGCCGCATACAATCGGTTCTGCAAGAGAGCCTGCAGCACAAGGAACTGATTAAATCACTTGAACAGAACGAATCGACCGAGGAGCAGTTGACAAAACTGCAGAGCCGCCTGCAAGACCAGATAGCAAACCGCACAAAATTCTCGCTGGGAGCATACACTTTGATACAAATTGGTTTTGCAGCCGGATATGTCATCGCTTTCATGTGGGGTGTTGACAGTTTGAAGGATGGTGCAATAACATACGGAACTATGGCTGCATACTTGCAGTTGGTCGGGCTCATACAGCGTCCTACAATGGATTTGAGCCGTTACATCCCGAGCATAGTCACCTCATTTACGGCAGCCGAACGCCTTTATGAACTTGAAGACATTCCCATTGAGCAGCAAGGCGATGCTGTGGTGTTCAAGGAGACTGCCGGAATAAGGTTCAATGATGTGACATTCAGATATGAAGAGGGCAAGCGCTTTATCCTGAACAAATTCTCGTATGATTTCCCGCCAAACAGCAGCACTGCCATCGTGGGTGAAACCGGTGCCGGAAAGACTACCCTCATCAGGTTGCTCATTGCACTCATCAACCCGCAAAGCGGCTGCATTGAACTTTACAACGAGAATGAAAGACACGAATCGTCAACCCTTACCCGCCGCAATTTCGTATATATTCCACAAGGCAATAGCCTGGTGAGCGGAACAATCAGGGAGAACCTGCTGATGGGAAACCCCGAAGCGACCGAGGAGCAGATGAAGAGAGCCCTGCACACAGCATGTGCCGATTATGTCTTTGAGCTACCGTGCGGATTGGACAGTACAATAACTGAGCGTGGCGGTGGGCTGAGCGAAGGACAGGCACAGCGCATTGCCGTGGCAAGATCCATTTTGCGACCGGGAAGCATTCTCATCCTTGACGAGGTAACATCGGCCCTTGACGAGGCTACAGAGCAGGAAATGCTAAAGAGACTGACACAAAGCCAGCTTGGGAAGACGCTCATATTCGTAACACACAGACCTGCAGTAATAGATTTTTGCAACCAGGTTCTGAGAATTGAGAAGAGTGAGAAAAAACAGTGATATGAAGACACCCCTC